>NZ_JACGWD010000062.1:0-27256 GCF_014077565.1 Pseudoalteromonas sp. 5Ae-yellow | reverse complement strand
AAGAACTCTCATTAAATTTAAATTTTGCCCGTAGTAAAAAACAAGCAAAGCTCCCTGTAGTGATGACCCCAGAGGAAGTTAAAATGTTGATGGCTCATTTAAATAAGCGCTATTATTTAATTGCAGCCCTTATGTATGGAAGTGGCTTAAGAGTAATGGAAGCGGTGCAATTAAGAGTAAAAGATATTGATTTTGATTATAAATGCATTCAAGTATGGAATGGAAAAGGTAATAAACACCGCATTGTTACGCTGGCCACAGAGCTAATTCCTATGCTGAGAAATCAAATTTTGAACGTTGATGACTATTTAAAACTGGATTTAAATAATACGGAATATTCTGGCGTATGGATGCCATATGCTTTAACAAAAAAATATCCAAGTGCCGCAAAATCGCTTGCGTGGCAATATTTATTTCCTTCTCATATATTAAGTTCAGATCCTCAAAGTGGTGAAATAAGGCGACATCATTTTCATCACTCTTGTATTAGAAAAGAGATTAAAAAAGCCGTCCAAAAATCAGGGTTAACAAAAATAATAACACCTCATACATTGAGACACTCTTTTGCTACTCATCTACTGCAAAATGGCGCCGATATAAGAACTGTTCAAGCTCAGCTTGGCCATTCTGATGTTAAAACTACACAAATTTATACCCATGTACTACAGCAAGGTGCTAACGGGGTTGTTAGCCCTTTTTCAAGATTATAAGCGTCTCTTTTTAATCCTCTACAGATACATATTCACTTTCAAACCAATACCGTCATCTATTTCTACTTTAAATAACACATAAAAAAGCCCCGCTTGTTTTTACACAAGCGGGGCTCCACACTAATACTTTTCAAAAATAAAAGCGCCGATACTGCGGGCGCTTTGCATCATTGAATTTAATTACTTTAACTTACTGATTAACTACGCTTTTAAGCGGGTTAATTGGCTGTGCGTTATCGTCTAGTATGTTCATATCAAAATCGAACTCATCTACACGAATCGCCTTTTCACGTTTGATGTTGTAATCAATTAACTGAACGTGCTCAGCTTGCGTAATTACGTTTGCAGCTAATGCGTTATCAAGTGTAATGTTAAAACGTGCACCTGGCTTAATTACTTTAGCACGTAATGCTTTTTTAACTTTAGCCAGCTCGCCAAGTGATGCCATTTTAGCTTTGTAAGCTTGCTCATTAATATGATGGCCATCGCCCACTACTGGTTTAACTAAATGCGTGATTTGCGCTTTAAATGCGGTATCTAGCTGAGCTTGCTTAGCTAGTTCGCGGATTAAATCGTCGCTAATTTTTGGCATTTTAGTTGAGTAGTTCATTGTAATGAAACGAATAAACTTACGTGTACCGCTTGCAGGGAAGTTATCTAAAAACTTATGCAATGCTTCTTCAGCACTTTGTAGTGCAAAACGAGTCGCGTAATGGAAATACGGCGCTGCTTGCTCACGGTCACTACTTGATACTTTTTGCTCGTAGTATTTAATTGATGCCATAGCTGCATATAAGAAGCTCATTACATCGCCTAAACGTGCCGATAGCATTTCTGCTTGCTTTAACTTACCGCCAAGTACAAGTAACGAAAAGTCTGCGTACACTGCAAGTTTTGCAGATAATTTATGTACTGCTTTTTCGTAGTCGCGTACTTCTGGCAATTCAGAATTAGCACTTGCTGTAAATGGTAAAACACCTAGGCGGAAAGCACGTAAGCTGTTTGCTGTGCTGTAGCCAATTGTTTTACGTAAAATGCCGTTAAATTCTTTATCTGCGCCTTTGTCTTCACTGTGAATTGACTCAACCATAGATTGTAAATATGGATGACAACGCATAACACCTTGACCAAATATCATTAGGTTACGAGTAAGAATGTTCGCACCTTCTACCGTAATGGCAATCGGCTGAGCAACATAACCACTTGCTAATGTATTTTGTGGACCGTTTTGAATCGCTTTACCCGCTTGAATATCCATTGCTGAATCAAGCACGTCGCGACCAAGCTCTGTCATGTGGTATTTAGCGATTGCGGTTACTACTGATGGTTTTAAGCCCATGCCTAAGCCTTCAGTTGTAAGTACGCGCATTGCTTCTTGTAGGTATGTTTTACCTGCAATGTCGGCTAGTTTTTCTTGAATACCTTCAAACTGGCCAATGGCTAAACCAAACTGTTCACGCACTGCTGCGTATTCAGATGCTGATTTAAATGCAACTTGTGCTGTACTAACACCTAGCGCAGGTAATGAAATACCACGGCCAGCACCTAAACAGCTAACCAGCATTTGCCAACCACGGCCGATGTTTTTCTGTCCACCAATAACAAAATCCATTGGTACAAATACTTTGTTACCACGTGTAGTACCGTTGTAAAAACGAATACCCATAGGGTCGTGGCGATTACCAAGCTCTACACCTGGGTGCTCTTTTGGAATAAGTGCACAGGTAATACCTAGGTTTTCTTTACCACCTAGCAGACCATCAGGGTCAACTACTTTAAATGCTAAACCAAGTACAGTAGCAATAGGTGCAAGCGTTATGTAGCGTTTGTCCCATGTGATCTCAAGGCCAAGCACTTCTTCACCGTTGTACATGCCTTTAGTTACTGTACCAATGTCTGGAATGCCACCTGCATCAGAACCCGCTTCTGGGCTTGTTAGTGCAAAACATGGAATGTCTGTACCATTTGCTAGGCGTGGTAAGTAATGTGCTTGTTGTTCTTGCGTACCAAAGTGAAGTAATAACTCACCTGGGCCTAACGAATTAGGAACCATTACGGTTACCGCAACTGCTGAGCTTTTAGTCGCAATTGTGCCAACAATAGTAGAGTTTGCATAAGGGCTAAACTCTAAACCACCAAACGACTTAGGAATGATAAGCGAGAAAAAACGCTCTTTTTTCAAAAATTCTAAGATGTCATTTGGTAAATGAATGCCGTTTTGAATCACTGAATCGTCAATCATGCCCAGTAGTTCTTTTACTGGACCGTCTAAGAATGCTTGCTCGTCTGCGCTTAATGTAGCAGCAGGTACGTCGCGAAGTGCACTGAAATCAGGTTTACCTTGGTAGATAGAACCTTCAAGCCATACATCACCCGCGTCTAGCGCTTCTTGTTCTGTGATAGAAATACTTGGTAATACTTTTTTTAGTTTTGTACGTAAACTCATGATTGAACTCATCCGACCAGCTAAATAATACCTACATTACGTCATAAAAAATCGTTTAGATCAATTACTCTATTCAATTAATTAACAGTTTTTTCAATTTATTTTCTTTACCTGAACGTAAACTATTGAAACACAAAGGCTTACAGCTGTACGCTGAAAAAAAGTATTTTAACTAAAATGATGAATAAAACAGCAAAAGCTCTAGGGTCTGTTGATCTTTGCGGATTAAAATTTGTTCAAACTAGGGGCTATTTAATCGCGGCGCGAGGTTTGTAACCTAGTGGGCTAAGTAAAAACCGAGCAACAAAGAGTAAATAGCCCCTAGGAAGAACCCTTTGGGCAGCGCCTGTTTGTCATTAATGCTACGTTATCGCCCATTTATGGGGAATAACCACACTACATAGGCTCTGCCTTGCCTAAATACCAAACAGACTGCTGCAAATTCAACCTTGAAAGATCAACAGACCCTAGCGCTGTATCTATTTTTTTATGGGCATAAAAAAACGCAGCACAAATAGGCTACGTTTTTATTCAATTTGTAGAGGCTACATTATCAGTTAATCTAGCTAAAACTACTTAAATTTAAATCAAATTGTATAAGCGCTTCACTTAGCAACTTTAACAATTTGCTTGCCGGTAAAACCACCAGCAAGTTGTTTATTAAGCGCTTGCGATACTGACTCAGCACTAAAGTCTACGGGCGTTATTTCTGGGTGTTTAATGTCGCCACTAACAGCGCCTTCAAGTAACAGGTTGCCCATAAAGCTCAAGCGTTGTTGTGCACATAAACTATTAGCAAGCCATGCACCACCAATCGATACAACGCTAATATTCGGCGCTCGGTGATACATTAAGTCTTGATCAAAACAAGGTAGCGGATTTAAGCAGGCAATACGTCCGCAAAAACGCATTAGCTCAATATTACGCTGAGTACACTCTCCACCTATCGTATCAATAACCGCATCAAAGCCTTGCGGGCCAAGTTCTCTGCGGATTTTTTCGCATAGCTTTTTATCGCTATAGTCAAAAACCACATCAGCGCCTAGCTGCTTAACCAATTTATGGTTACGCTTTGATGCGGTGGTAAATACATCTGCACCACGCTGTTTTGCATATTGAATAGCAAACTGCCCTACCGCTCCGGCTCCGCCTTCAATAAAAATAGTATCGCCTTCACTAATGCCTATTTTATCTAAGCTGATAAGTGCTGCCATACCGGCGCATGGAAGTGTTGCTGCTATGGCCGGATTTAAACCGCTTGGCACAACCGACACTGCAAAGTTAGGTACTTTGGTGTATTCGCTCAAAGCACCTTGCTCACCAATGTTGGCATGCCACATAACCCGCTGGCCAACATTTGGAAACACACCTTTATTAGCTTTAACCACAACACCTACAGCATCTAAGCCTAAAATGTGTGGATACTGCCATTTACAAAAGCCTGTTTTAGCAAATTGACCATCAACTGGATTTAAACCAACGTACTCTACTTTTACAAGCAGCTCGTTATCTGCACAGTCTGGAACAGGCAGCTCAGCATCTGCTAAGTCAATTGCTTCATTTGGTTCTGGCAGTACAATAGCGCGCATCGTTTGCGGGATAATGTATTCATGTAAATTTTCAGTATTTGGCATCAATATAACTCTACTTATTAGTGTCGTTTAACGCATAACTCCATTGGCCATTAAATGACTGGTAAGCATTTACTTTGGCAAGCAGTGAAGAAATTGTTGTTTCAACAGCATTTTCTTGTGCTATTAAAACATCCTGACGCGCATCTAACAACTCAAGATAAGGAATTTGGCCTTCTTCATACATTGCTTGGGCTTGTAAAAATGCTTTATTAGCAAAGTCATAGCGCTCATCTGCAAAGCGTTTTTGCTGTGCTTGATTGACCAACAATTGCAGTGAAAGTTCACTTTCACTTAGTGCAGTTAATACCACTTGTTGATAATCGCTGTAAGCGGCTTCACTTAAAAACTGCTGCGCGTCGCGCTGTGCTAATAATGTTGGGTAGCTTAATAACGACCATTGTAACTGCGGCGCTACTTGCCACTGTTGGTCGGTATTTTTTAAGCCTGTGCTGTCTATACTCACAACCCCTGCAAATGCAGATAAGCTAATATCGGGTAATAACGCTTTGCTCGCTGCAACACTTAAACTATTTGCTTGGCTAAAATCAAACAGCGCACGGCTAATATCTGGGCGTAAGGCAATGGCATTATTAGCGTTTTTTAGTGAGACGCTAAAGTCACGTTCAAGCACGCTTTGCTCATTTTCAATAGCAATATTTTGCGTTAACTTACCGCTTAGTACCGCAAGTGCCGATAAATCGCTGTATTTTGCATATTCAATAGCAGGTATTAGTGCTTGTTGCTGCTTAAGCTGCGCCATCGTACGGTTTAAATCAAGCTCGTTTGCGACGCCTTCGTCAACGCGAGCTTGTAGTACGTCAATACTTTGCTCAAGGGCTTCAATTTGAAGCGTAACAATGTGTTGTTTTTCAACATTTCCTTGATAACTTACAAAGCCTTTAACAACTGACGAAACAACTTCAATTTGCAGTAAACGTACTTGCTCTGCTTGGCTCATGGCCGATGCATTTGCAGCATCAACCAACGCCGTTATGCGACCAAATAAATCTAGCTGCCAATCAAGTGCAACGTTTGCACTTGATTGGCGGTCAAACACGCTTGGTGCATCGCTTCGAGCTGCGCCAACATTTACGCCACCTTGCGGTAGGTATTGGGCTTTTTGCTCTCCTAAACGCGCTAATGCACTTTTAAGTGTTAGCTGGCTTGTTTGCAAATTATAGTTATTTGCTAGCGCACCAGTAACAAGCTCATTCAGTTGATCAGAATTAAGCTTTTTCCACCAGTTTGTTTCATCAGCAACGCTAACGTTACTAGCAATATTAGCTTTGGCAACAAATTCGTTAACGGCTTTTTGCTCGCTCATGGTGTCAATTTTACTCGCACACCCGGCTAAAAACGCAGCGACTAATACCGCACTGGCAGTCAGACTTGTTTTAAGTCTTTTTTGCATTAATTTAGTCATGAGTATTCTCCTGCGCTTTATCTTTTTTGCTCGTTACTAGCATGTAAAACACCGGCGTAAATAATAAACCAAATACAGTTACACCTATCATGCCTGAGAATACTGCGTTACCCATTGCGTGACGCATCTCAGCGCCTGCACCTGTAGCAAGCACTAACGGTACAACACCTGCTGTAAATGCAATTGAGGTCATTAATATTGGGCGCAAACGCATACGACATGCCTCAAGTATTGCCTCTAAGTGCGATAAGCCTGTGTCGTGTCTATCTTTTGCAAACTCAACCATCAATATCGCATTTTTAGAAGCCAACGCGACCAGAACTATGAGCGCTATTTGGGTGAATATGTTGTTGTCAGAGCCAACAAACCACACACCTGATAAAGCAGAGAAAATAGTCATCGGTACAATTAATATAATCGCAAGTGGTAAACGTAAGCTCTCGTACTGCGCTGCAAGTACCATAAATACAAGCAATACAACTAACGGGAATACATAAACCATTGTATTACCCGCAAGTACTTGTTGGTACGTTACTTCAGTCCACTCGTACTCAATACCTGATGGCAGTGTGTCTGCGAGTACTTTTTCAATAGCTAACTGTGCTTGGTCAGAGCTATAACCCGGTGCTGGGCTACCATTAAGCTCGGCACTTGGGTAACCGTTGTAATGCATAACACGGTCAGGACCAATCGTTGGGGTTACTGTTAATACAGATCCTAATGGCACCATATGGCCTGCACGGTTACGTACTTTTAAGTTAAGTATTTGCTCAGGTTCTTTACGGTAATCAGCATCAGCTTGCGCATTTACTTGGTAAGTACGACCAAACATATTAAAGTCGTTTACATACACAGAGCCTAAGTAAATTTGCAGTGCATTAAATACTTCATCAAGTGGAATACCTTGAATAAGTGCTTGTTCACGGTCAATATCTATATCCATTTGTGGAACTTGAATTCTAAAGCTTGAGTAAAGTCCCATTAATGCAGGGTCTTGCTGCGCCTTACCAATAACGGCTTGCAGGCTATTAAATAGTGCCTCAAATCCTTTATTAGCTCTGTCTTCTATTTGCAGTTTAAAACCACCTGTAGTGCCCAAACCTTGAATTGGCGGCGGTGGAAATACCGCTACAAATGCCTCATCAATTGCAGCAAAACGTTTATTCAACTGCGCCGCTATCGCCATCGCTGACTTACTTGGGTCGGTACGTTTGTCAAAGCTCTCAAGTGGTGTAAATACAATGCCGCTGTTAGGGCTGTTTGTAAAACCGTTCACTGATAAGCCAGG
This sequence comes from Pseudoalteromonas sp. 5Ae-yellow, assembly GCF_014077565.1. NCBI lineage: Bacteria > Pseudomonadati > Pseudomonadota > Gammaproteobacteria > Alteromonadales > Pseudoalteromonadaceae > Pseudoalteromonas > Pseudoalteromonas sp. 5Ae-yellow. The sequence goes on along the minus strand of NZ_JACGWD010000062.1, from coordinate 19,755 downwards.
AAAAGCAACAGTATGTGCAACGCCTGGGACTTCTAATGCAATTTGCTGCATTTGAGCAAGTACGTCTTCAGTACGATCAAGGCTTGATGCGTCAGGTAACTGCGCAATAGCCACTAAATACTGTTTATCTTGCTGTGGAATAAAGCCACCTGGTACGGTATCAAATAACTTAATTGTGCCGCCAACAAGTGCAATATAAGCCACCATTACAACAACGGTCATACGGATTAGTTTTTGTACCAGTTTTTCGTACCCTTTAGCTCCACGATTAAATACGCGGTTAAATGGTTTAAACAACCAACGTCCAAACAATTTATTAAGTAAACGCGTGAACGCATCTGGTTTTGCATCGTGTGATTTTAATAACAATGCAGCAAGCGCAGGCGATAACGTTAATGAATTAAACGCTGAGATAATCGTCGAAATTGTAATTGTAAGTGCAAATTGCTTATAAAACTGACCTGATAAACCGGTAATAAACGCTGTAGGAATAAATACAGCACTTAGTACTAGCGCAATGGCAATAATAGGGCCTGTTACTTCGCTCATTGCAACGCGGGTTGCTTCAAGTGGCGATAAGCCTTTTTCAATATTACGCTCTACGTTTTCAACAACTACAATCGCATCATCTACAACAATACCTATGGCCAATACTAAGCCAAACAACGACAAGGTATTAATTGAGACACCTAACCACTGCATTACTGCAAACGTACCAATGAGCGAAATAGGCACAGCAATTAATGGAATAATTGATGCACGCCACGTTTGTAAAAATACAATAACAACAATAACTACCAGCACAATTGCTTCAAGCAACGTTGCAATTACCGCGTCAATTGAGCCGCGAACAAATACCGTAGGGTCGTACACAATGTCGTATTCAACACCAGTAGGGAAATCTTTAGATAAGCGCGCCATTGTTTCGCGTACTTGATCAGAAAGCTCAATAGCGTTTGAACCTGGGCGTTGGAATATTGGCATTGCAAGTGCCGGTTGATTATCAAGCTCTGCACGCAGTGCGTAAGTGTCTTGGCCTAAATCAACACGGGCTATATCAGATAAACGCGTTAACTGACCTTCGTCGCCTACTTTAATAATAACGTTTTCAAATTCTTCAATACTGTTTAAACGTCCTTTAACGTTTAAGAGTATTTGAAATTGGCTATCGTTTGAAATTGGCTGCGCACCTAAGCTACCCGCTGCAACTTGTTGGTTTTGCGAGCGAAGGGCAGCAACTACATCTGTTGCTGTTAATTCCCGTGCAGCAAGAGCATCTGGGTTTAGCCATACGCGCATTGAGTATTTGCCACCACCAAATAAACGAATATCACCTACGCCTGGTAAGCGTGCAATTTCATCTTTAATGTTTAAATCAGCATAATTAGATAAGTAAGCTGTGTCGTGCGTTTTTTCAGGCGAATATAAGTGCACCACCATGGTTAAATCGGGTGATGATTTTTCGGCTACAACACCTAAACGTTGTACTTCTTCTGGCAAACGTGGCAATGCACTGTTTACACGGTTTTGTACTTGTACTTGAGCACGATCTAAATCGGTACCTAAAGCAAAAGTTACCGTTAGTGTCATGCGTCCATCGCTTGTACCTTGCGAAAACATATACAACATGTTTTCAGTACCGTTAATTTCTTGCTCCAGCGGTGTTGCCACTGTTTGCGCGATAACGGTTGGGTTTGCACCCGGGTAACTTGCAGTCACAACCACTGTAGGAGGAACCACTTCTGGGTATTCACTTACTGGTAGTTGGAATAGTGAAATACCACCAGCAATTAAAATAACCAACGACAGCATTGCCGCAAATATTGGGCGCTGTATAAAGAAATGCGAAAATTTCATCAATAAACCTTATTGCTTAGCCACAAGTTGTGCGTTGTCGTTTGACAATGTAAATGCAACACCGCTTGTATCAATTGTTACTGTTTGTGGAGAGATTGGCATACCTGGGCCTACACGTGCTGGGCCGTTTACTGCAATTACGTCACCTTCGCTAAGGCCCGATGTAACCGCACGCAAAGCACCGTATCTTTCACCTACAGTAATAAGTTTGTATTCAAGTACGTTGTTTTCGCCAACCGTTAATACAAAACGATTTTTTAAGTCGGTACCAATTGCACGTTCTGGGATAATAATCGCGTCGCTAATAGAGTTGGCTGCAAGCTTAATACGTGCAAACGAGCCTGCGCGTAATTGGTTGCTGTCTTCATTAAATACCGCACGTACGCGTAATGTACCTGTTGATGAATTAATTTGGTTATCAATAAAGTTAATGTAGCCTTTGTATGCAAAATCGCTTTGACTGACCTTTTGCATTACAACAGTTTGATGGCTCGCAGCAGTAACATCATTGAAAGAGCTATTCCATGTGCGTTCATCAACATCAAAATAAGCATACATAGCTTGGTTTGAAACAATTGACGTTAATACGCTTTGACCCGCAAGTATGTTATTACCTTTGGTAATATTTGCGCGAGAAATAATGCCATCAATTGGTGATACTACTGACGTAAACTCTAAATCAAGCTCTGCTGAGGTAAGTTGTGCTTGAAGTGCAGAAAGCTGTGCTTCGCGTTGGCGTAGTGTTGAAGTACGCGCTTGTGCTTGCTCAGTTGAGATTGCCTTACGGTCTAATAAGCGTACCGCACGTTTGTCTTCACTTTTAGCTTGTTCAAGTGCGGCTTCTGCGCTGTTAATTTGCGCTTTTAAACTAGCAACCACAGCAGCAAATGGACGAGCATCTAATTGAAATAAAACATCGCCTTCTTTAACCACATCGCCTTCTTTAAATTCAATGCTATCGATGATTCCCGATACACGCGGCATTAAAGCAACTTCTTGTGGAGACTCTAAACGAGTTGTATATGTGTGCCAGCTTTGTACCGGCTTAACAAGCACCTGTGCTACATCAATTGGTTGAAGTTGCTGTGCAGGTGCTGATTGAGCTGTGCTCTCATCAGCACAACCCGCAAGTGTTAAAGATGCCGCAGTAAGTGCAGCAGCAATTAGATGTTTGTTCATGAAGACGCTCCATTGTTGATTAGCCTCGCATAATACGGATTAAACCCGTGTGTAAAAACCATAGATTTTTAAATTCATTAATGCCAAAATGGCATCAATAGGTTAGTTAAGGTGTAATAATGGATACAACAAGTCGACTTTTAATGTTACTTGAAGTGGTTGAGCAAGGCTCTTTTGCAAAAGCTGCAGAAATCCGCAACATAGATCGCTCTGTTATATCTAAACAAATTAGCCGTTTAGAGGATGAGTTAGGCGTTAGGTTACTTAACCGCACAACGCGTTCATTTTCGCTTACAGCGGCGGGTGCCGAAATGATCAAAAAAGCCGCTGAGCTTAGAGAGCTGCTTGGCGAAACCGTACGCATGGCTGAAAACTACCATTTAGAACCGCGTGGCGTATTAAAAATCACTTCATCAACACTTATTGGTCGTCGTTATTTACAACCTGTACTTAATGATTTTCAAAAACGCTTTCCGCAAGTAGAAGTTGAACTGCGTTTAGACGATAGATTAGTAGATATAGTCTCTGAAGGATTTGATTTGGCTTTTCGTGTAGGTGAGCCTAAAGATTCGTCACTTATTGCACGTAAAATAGCGCGTAACCGATTATTAATTTTAGCTGCACCACAGTTTATTGAAACTTACGGTATGCCAAAAACAATCGAAGAGTTAGCGCAATTACCAGCAGCAAGCTATGCCAGTAATTCTATTCGAGTAGAAACCATAGATTACTACGATAGTAAGGGTGAACGCTGCGAGCAAAAAATAAAAAGTGTGTTTCGTGCTAATGATGCCGAGTCATTGTTAATGAAAACATTATCGGGCACAACTTACTTTGTCGCCCCTGCATTTATTATTGGTGATGAAATAATACAAGGTAAGCTAGTGCCTTTATTGACCGATGTAAAACTGATGGAGTTTAGTGCGATGTATGCCGTATATCCGCACCGAGATTTACCAGTGAGGACCCGGTTGTTTTTTGATGCTGTGCGCGAGCATTTAGGAAAAGATAAACCGATTTGGGAAAACGGGATCCCCAATTTTGAGCAAATGTATTAAGTAACCCTGCTTAAGCAACTACCGTTTCGTAGTCATGTTCTTTTTTAAACTTACAATACACTTTATTGCGACCAAATTGTTTTGCTTTGTATAACTGTTTATCTGCTTGGTTTACAAAGCTTTCCAATGAATTAGTACTTTTAAATTTTGCAACACCAATACTGGTTGTAACATTAATTGCAAGGCCGTCAATGTCAAATGTGGTATTTTCAAAACGTGCTCTTATTTGTTCAGCGGTATTAAGTGCAGCCTCTTCATTTGCAAAAGAGCTAAATAAAGCAAACTCTTCACCGCCTACTCTAAATACATACCCTCTACCAAGGACAACTCTTAGTAAAGTGGCCACCTCGACAAGTACTTGGTCACCCACACCATGGCCATGCTCATCATTTACCTGTTTAAAAAAGTCTAAATCAAGTAAAAACAAATATAACTGCGACTTATCTTTTAGTTCTACTTCAAAGTAGTGGTTCATTGAAAGGCGGTTACCTGCACCCGTTAATGGATCAAGTAACGCTAAATTTTTAAGGCGCTTTGAAAAATGCGAGCGGCTTCCTTCAAAAACATGAGAAATCGCCCAAATACTAAAATAAGCACAGATTAAATTAAGGGATAAGTTAAAAGTTTCAAAGGGGGTAAGAGTAGACTTACTCCCTAAAATAAGCACTTGGATAACTAATAAATTTGCAGAGAAAATTACACCGTATTGTTTACCTAACAACAGGTAGTACAAAATAGGTAATGCAAACGACCATACAAACACACCATTACGTGGCGATGCTAAGTATGTACCTAAAATAATGATTAACGTTACCAGTGCGCACATTATTAAGGATTGCCAAAACTGTAGTGGACGGCGTGTAACTGAAATATAAGTAAATATACAATAAACGGAAAAACATATTTCGATATAGCCAAGTAATGGAAAGTTATTTACGGTTAAATTAACACTCGCAAATACTAGCGATAAAAAACCAAAACAAAGACACATCCATCTAAGAACGCTCTTCCTTAATGATTTAGTGCTGTTAAGTGCCGCAATATCCATTCTAATCACTTGATAAAATATAAAAAGTAAGTTTAACGTGAAAATATAATTTAACAAGCCTTGTTGGTATAGAGCATGTAAACACAACCTGTTATTTGATTCTTTAGGATGATATAGCGTATTTTAGAGACACGTTTGGTGATTTAGTATCACTAAGTGGCTTTAACAACTAGCCACCTAACATGGATAAATTCGTAGTGATACCCGTATTACCTTGGTGTAAAAGGTGAGTTGGTTTTTTGGTCTTAATATAACGAGATAACAATGCCATTAATTTACTGTTTGAACTGTCGTTCATATATTCTCTTAGCGAAATACCCTCTTCAGAAAACAGACACAAGTGCAGATTTCCTTTAGCTGTAACCCTTAATCGATTACAGGTACTACAAAAGTCGTTGCTGTAAGGCATGATCAAACCAATTCTGCCTTGATAATCAGGGTGGGCAAACTCTTGAGCAGGACCTGCTGATGCACTACGCGCAACTTGCTGCCAACCCGTTTGTAATAACTGAGTTTTTAAAACTTGCCCAGAAACATGGTTAGCATCAAAAAAGGCTTTGTTGTCGTTTGTTTGCATCAATTCTATAAAGCGGATGGTAACGGGACGGTGTTTAACCCAATTTAAAAATGTATCAAACTCTTTTGCGTTGTATTGCTTCATCAGCACGCTGTTTATTTTTACCGAATCAATACCCGTTTCAAGCGCAGTATCAATACCTTTCATTACTGAGGTAAATTTGTCATGCCCAGTAATGGTGTTAAACATGCGTGAATCTAAGCTATCAATACTTACATTAATGGCGTTTAAGCCTGCATCTACCCAGTCATGAATATTCTTATGAAGGGAAAAACCATTCGTAGTCATTGCAATTTTTTTTATGCCCGCGACATCTTTTGCCGCGCGAACAACATCTATAAAGTCTTTACGAAGGGTTGGCTCTCCGCCAGTGATCCTTACTTTTTCGATACCATGGTGTGCAAACGCTTTAAGCGTGTTGCTAATTTCATCAATTGTAAGGAAGCCACGGTCGTGCCCCCCCTGATAACCATCTGGTAAACAATAAACACACTTAAAATTACATACATCAGTAATAGACAAACGTAAGTAACTAAACTCTCGCCCTGTTGGGTCGATTAGCATAAATAAACCTTAACTAATATCAACAAGTAATAACAACCTAATACCAATTTGCAATAATACTTAATCATTTAATTAAGCAAATTGGTATAAACAACGCTACTTATTAATACATAAATAATAATTACATAAATATATTTAATAACTAAAAGGGGCAGCTTAAAGCATACCCCCTTTAGTTATTTTTGTTTTACGCTTCTAAGCCTTTTTTAAGTTCGCTTGGCTTCATTGGTAGGTCACGTAAACGCACGCCTACTGCATTAAACACAGCATTACCAATAGCAGGAGCGACCCCTATAACGCCAGGTTCGCCTAAACCAACTGGAAACTCATCGCTTTGTAAAAATTCAATGTCAATATCTGGCACATCTTGCATTCTTAGCGGTAAATAAGTATTAAAGTTAGTCGCTGATACCTGTCCATCTTTATACGTATTTGATTCATGCAATGCAAGGCTGCTGCCCCATAGTAACGACCCTTCAATTTGCGCCAGTGCGCCATCAGGGTGAACTATTAAGCCCGCATCTACAACAACATAGAGCTTTTTAAGCGTTATTTTACCACTATCACGGTTAACGTGAGCATGCGCTGCGGTTGCAAGCCATGCTGGCATGGTACGTTCTTGCCCTGAGCTTACAGAAAAACCAATGCCCTCATCTTTAGCTAATTTAACAGAAGCTACTTTATCAGACACCGTTTTAAGCACATTACGTAAGCGCAGTGCTCCACCAACGCTCTCAGGTGCTTTACCCGCTTGCTTGCCTTTACCGTCTAACATTTCAATTCTAAATTGAACTGGATCTTTGCCTTGCTTATGGGCAATTTCATCAATAAACGACTCAAGGCTCCATGCAATCCAGCCAGGCCCTACTGAACGTAACCAACCAGGAGTAAAGGTGCTTTGTGCAACTTCGTTATTAATAGCACGTGCACGATGACTGCTCATGCTGTACCAATGATCAGCGCCCGATGCCGAAAATGCATCAAATTTACCTTTACCATCCACACCCGGTGATAAAAACCCTGGTGCCATTGCTTTAGTAGGCCAACCTGCAGCAAATGCATGCTCTAAACCAGTAAAAGTACCGTTTTTATCAAACGACGCCGTCATTTTTGCAGCAGATGCAGAACGAGACTGATCGAATAAACTATCGTCTGCTCGTGTAAATACCAGTTTTACTGGTTTACCTACTGCTTTTGCAGTTAGAGCTGCAGGTACAGTCCAATCACCAAATAATCGACGACCAAAACCACCACCTAAATAGTAAGGACGAATAATTACTTTGTTTTGTTCTATTTCGAGTGCTTTAGCAAGCGCAGGTAACGTAAGTGACTGCCATTGGTTACCAGTATGAATAATCCAATTTCCGTCTTTAAATTCTGCAACCGCATTTAATGGCTCTAGCTGATAATGACTCGCTGTCGCTGTGGTATACATTGATTCTAACGACTCACTGGCGTCTGCTTGGGTTTTCTTTATATCGCCTTGATCAACAAATAAAGTACCCGAGTCGCGTTGCTCGCATAATCGCTTACCTTCTTTTTGAATATCAGCTTCAGATATATTTGCTGACTCACCCTTTTTGTAACTCACCTTTAAAGCATCTACTGCTTTAATGGCACTTGGGTAACTATCAGCTAATACAACAACCCAGCCTTGCACTGTGTTACTAGGGTCATTTAAAATTTCATAGCCTTTGTAACCTTTAATAGCTTTTGCTGCACTATCGTCAACGTTTGTTACTGTACTGCCATAGCGGGTTGGCGGTATTACTGGTCGCGCGTACAGCATGCCTTCAACTTCTACATCTATACCATATACCGCAGTGCCATTTGTTTTGGCTGGTATATCAAGCGCTTTAAAGTCTTGTTTAAGCCCTGTTAAATGACGCTTATTAGCAGGTTTTAGTGGGAGGTTTGCAACTTCATCACTGGTAAATGTACGATTAAACTCGCCTTTTTTGACTATGTCAGCGTAACTAACCGATTTTTCGCCTGAAATAATATAGCCCTTTTCAGCACGACATTTATCTGCAGGTACGCCGAGCATTTTAGCTCCTGCGTCTATTAATGCAATTCGACCTGCAGCACCGGCTTGAGATAATGGCTTAAAGCTTTGAAATACAGACCACGAACCACCCGTTACCATAAAGCCCCATTTTTCATGAGTATCTACGTAGGTAATTGATACTTTATCCCAATCACATTCAAGCTCATCAGCCACAATACGCGCAAGAGCAGTACCAATATGTTGGCCCATTTCAGCTTTAGCAATACTTACTTCTACGGCGCCGTTGGTGCTCATAGTCCACCAAATTGTTGGTGAAAAAGCCTGTTGCGCAATTGATTCTTTTGCACTGACCGAACCCGAAAATAACGCAGGGGCAAACGCCATGACTAAACCTGCGCTAGCAGTGCCAATCATAAACGAGCGACGATTTAAATTAACGGTTTCGCTATTTTTTTGAAATAATTTTTTCATTATCGGCTCCAGTTAAGCGTCTTGTGCATTTGGATCAAATATATTTACTACACTTTGTGACTCATCTGCAGCGCGTTGAATAGCAGTTTTAATACGTTTATAAGCCATACAGCGACAGTAGTTACCATTCATATGGCTTACTATTTCTTCATCTGAAGGACTTGGGTTAGCTGCCAGTAATGTGGCCGCTTGCATTATTTGCCCCGACTGACAGTAACCGCACTGTGGTACTTGCTCTTCAACCCATGCTTTTTGCAGTGGGTGTTCGTTATTAAGCCCTTCAATTGTGGTAATGTTTTTTCCTGCAATTGCGCCAATTGGTAAAACACATGAGCGGGTTGCTTGCCCATCTAAATGCACTGTACACGCACCACACATTGCAATACCGCAACCAAACTTCGTACCTTTTAATCCAATTTCATCACGAATAACCCATAACAATGGTGTATCTTCACTTGCGTGTGATTCGACCACCTTGCCATTAATTGTAAACGTCACCATAGCTTGCCCCTTAATTACGATTTCTATAGTCACTTTTAAACTATACGAACAGCTTTAAAAGTGACTATAGCTATTAAAAATATAACTACTGACCCTACTCGTCATATTTTTTCATTAAAATTTTTATATTTTGTTTTACTTAAAAACTCACTTAATTGCCCTTGCGTATCTATATCTAAACTCGCACTACTTAAACTAATTGTGTTAACAACTTCACGACTAGAGCGCAATAATTGCTGTGCACCTCTATCCGAAGTTAAGCTTGCAAGTTGAGATAAATCAACCGTTGGGAATATAGCGGGTACACCTAAACGCTCGCCATAGTTTGCGCACCAGCGCGATGGATTACGTGTAAAACCAGTAACTAGCTCACTTAAGTGCGCTACTTTTAGCTCAACCTGATCCGCAAGCATAAATAAAATCCCATCAAGGGACTTATTTTTAAACACAGTTTGAGACGCTATCGCGATTGAATTACCTAAACCTTGGCTCCATTGCTTGTTCTCAATTAGCTCTATGTTTTTATAACCGGCTAGTACTTGTGCTACTTCTTTATGCCATGCCCCGGTAACTACATACACGGGCGTGTCATCAAGTGCTTGAAGTGTATTTACTGCATGCTCAATCATTGTTTTGCCAAACCCGATATCAGCCGTTAATTTACAGCCGTTAAAGCGAGATGATTGCCCTGCGGCTAAAACAACTTTTGCAATTAGCACTCCTCTTGCCCCCAATGGCTTAGCGATTGGGCGTTTTTGTCACACAGCACTGCGTGTATTTCGCTGATCAGCGATAGTGCAATACTCTCTGGCGAGTCGCCGCCTAAATTTAAACCGACAGGCCCAAAAACAGGAGACTTTATTTGTGAAACACGCGTATTCGCGTGCTCTAAAACTTGTTCACGCCTGTGCTTAGGACCCAATAACCCTATATATTTAAAAGAAACATCTTTAAATTGAGCTAACGTACTCGCGTCAAGCTCAACGCTGTGAGCCATTAAAATAGCCGCATCGACTTTATTAGTTATGCAATATTCTTTTAACTCACTCGGTGTGATACGCAAAATAGCATCTGCATTTTTAAAATATTGCCTTTTTGCATTGGCTGCACGCGTGTCCCATACAGTTACACTCCAACCAAGTTGTTTGGCAAATGTATAAACCGGAACCGCATCGGCCCCACCACCCACTATTAGTAAATGAGGCGGCGGATAAATAGATGTTTGTAAGCACGTAGCGCCTTTTAATTCTATTAACTGCGCTTTGCGGTTCATTGATAAACCATGTAACTCATCATTTTGCGTAAATACACCACTACCGGCTGGCAAAATGGGGCTTACCTGTTGAAGGTATCGCCCTGGTTTATTCTCATTAAGTGCTTTAGATACAAGCTCTAACTGTAAATAGTCATTAGCTTTGTGAATGGGCTGCAGTAAAATGTGTACTATGCCCCCACAACCAATACCAAGTTGAAATGTTAAATCATCTTCATCAGTTGCATCATAACTGATGGTTTTACTTGTTAAAGTACCCATTACTTGTTTAGCATGGCGCTGTATGTCAGCTTCTAAACAGCCCCCCGAAAGCATCCCCAAGCGCTCGCCTAGGCTAGATATAAGCATCATAGCCCCTAGTTTTCTGTAGCTAGAGCCTTCAATTTTGTACAAAGTAGCTAAAACCCATTCTTGGCTGTCCCTATTCGGATACCAAGTGTTTAAGATACTTTTTAAATCTGTAACCATATATTGCCCTTTAAAAGCATTTTTTGCGTTTAAAAACAAACCAGCCTAAACAGCTAATCTAAAACTTAATAATTCACGCACAATTTACTCCTCTATTATATCGTTTAAGGTCTCAATTAACTCATCAAATTGCTCATTAACGCTTTGCCGTTGTTTATCATTTAGAGTTGAGTTTAATTCGTAGAGTAAATTTATATATAAATTTAAGTTTGCTTCATTGGTTTTCAATAGTGCGTCGCTCATATAAAGTTCGCGCTCTTTAATAACCGTACTTAACTGATTTATAAAATCTTTTTTTGTAATTTCAGCATTTATAAATACCTGCTTGGCTGCATTCAAACGGTTTTGCTTGTACTCTAACCACAGCGTTCCTGAGTCTTGATGTTGCTCATTAGTTGATTTAATCAGCGCTTTTTGTTGTTTATTAAGCTTGCCTATCCACTGCTCGTAGTATTCAAATTGCTCTTCTAGGCGCTCACTTTTTCGCTCAAGTGGAGTTTGTTCGTTAAACTCTTCGCGTTCGTCGTTAATTTTTATTTGAATATTGTTTAAAAGTTCTTCTCTTTGCTCACTTGATAAGGTTGCCCCAAGCTCAGCTAAAGGCATGTGCGCGTATTCAAGTAGGTTCTGCCAATGCTTTTTAGCAAAAACCACCTGCTCTTTTAACTTCTCAATGCTTAGTGTGTTGTTAAAAAGTGCCTTAATATTTTGAATGTCTTGTTTATAGGCTGTTAGCTGCGTACTTCTATGCCACGCTTGGGTCGTGTTAATGATCTTTTTAAGCTGCTTATTTTGTGTTTTATTTAAATCAATATAATCATCTACCCAAAATGACGAAAGCCAACTCAAATTATTGTAAGTAAAAGATGCCGAACAACTACATAAAAACAACATACTTACAGCAAGGCATATCTGTTTTAGTTTTTTTGCTTTGAAATTATTAAGCATAACCTTCTTGATCAGCGCCATATAACTTGAGAATCTCAGCCAAGTAATAAGATTTCAAAACAATAACTTAGCTTGTATTCTTTATGGGTACTGCGCCTCTTAAATTGAGAATTATTTATAGCTAAAAACTGCCCCAACACAAATTCTCATCCAGCCAAAAAGTTCTCATTCTGCCTTGCATATTCTCATTCTGCCACTGAAGAACTCTGACTTGATTTTAATAAGCACATAATTAAGTAGATTCTGTATTCGGTAAATTAGTGGCGAACACTATACGCTAATATTTACTTAGTAAAAGTGTAGTAAATCGATTAGAAAATGGATTTTTAGGATAAAGAGAAATGAAGCCATTTAAGTGAAAGCTAAAATGCAGATATGCGAAGCTTCATTTGTAATGTTGAGTTAATTCAAATTTGGTTTGATTTAGGTTTAGTTATGGATGAAATTACTAAACCTTTATTAAAAAAGGGAAAGTTAAACTTATTGATATTCAGTCGATTAGTTTTAGCGAACTGCCGGTATTGTTATTAATAAAGCATAGACCGAGAACATGTCTCGGCCTAAAAATTAAAGTTGAAATTACAAAGTACTAAATGTCGAGTGATAGCTGTTTGTTTTGCGTTTTCGCCAACTTCAAAGTATCACAATTAAGTATACGTTTTGAATTATTGCCATGAATGTAAACGGGCCTGAGCTTACCGGTATTAATCAACCTCATTAGTTCTACCTTTGGTATACCGGTGACTTCAGCTACGTTTGCAACGGACATCGTTTTATCTCTTATAAGTTGAGTATGTAATTTACAAAAGGTATCGAATGCTTCAGGCAAAACGTGTATGGAATGCATTAAGTCTAATGAAGGTTTGTATCTTATTGATAATTCTTTATTTTTAGCAGCTATCAGTACATCAGTTATACAGATATTATGAAGAGCCATAAAGCGACGTAGCTCAGAAAGGGGGACGTAATCTTTATTGTGGCTGAACTCGGCTAAAAAGGTATAAACACCTGATATTTCAACGCGAGTATCTGTTCTTAAGGCCTTTTTTGAATCAGTTCTTATCAATCCAACTTCGACTAAAAGAGCGATTTGTTTAAACGTTACCCCAATTATAGAGGAGGCTGTTTGAGCTTCAAACCAAAGCTGAGTTATGGGAGCTTTTGAACGAATATACTCGCTATTATACATTTCATATAGTGTGGATAATGACCCCCATTCACATAGCAAATTCTGAACAATAATTTCAATTTTGTGAAACTCAATGTTCAACGGTAGATCTGTTGGTACACGTTTAGCCCTTTCACTTAAGAATACTCTAGCACTATCTGGGTTATTAAGAATATCAGCCGCTCTATTTAATAATGTGGAGGTAATCTCCTTTGGTGGGAAACTCGTTCGTGTATTACTATCGTCAACTATCACTTTAGCTATGAGGTATGCATCGTGGACTTGTTCAGGTGATTTTAATTGATTATTCAATGGCATATGCGTTAAGCGTAAGCCGCACAAAGGTGATGTGCAGCGGCCATTTAGAAGATTAATGGTAAATTGCAGCGGTGAATTGCAATGAGGGCATTCGGATAACAGGGCACACTCATGAATAATACAGTGTCGTAAAAATGGATTTTGCCACTGGGCCCTAAAATACCCATATTGGTTAACACAATCTGGACAAACTTGTGGCGTTAGCAATCTCGCATGTGTCCAGCACTTTATCTTTAATGATGATAAAGTGCGAGTTATAGGAATAAGGTGATCAAGGAGTTCGTTCTTTGTTGATCTACCTTTGATGATACTGGTTAGCATAGCCTTATTGAGTACGCGAGATTCTGATTGTATGCCATTTCTTTTAAGTAAACGAAGTACATAACCAATACCTGACTCCGCTTCATAGTAAGAGGGTTTTATTGGGAAACGCATTAGCATAACCCCGAATAGAACTGACTTCTAAGGTTTTTATCTTGCTCATTTAGATATGCATCTAATTGTTTTTTTGTTAAAAGTTCATAATCAAATGGATTGACAGCCCCAATTGCATATTTCTCAAAGTTTTCAAATAAGGCTTCTATAAGCTGATCATAGTTTTTTGCATTTCGTGTGTTATTACGTAAAAATAAATCGCGCATTGTACTCATGGTGTGCTCACTGTACGCAAGGTAAATACGATCAAGTAGCTCACTGTGCTCATCCTTTGTTAAATTTGGCAACCCAACTTGTTGAATGAACCAATTACAACAGGCAATCCAGTTTTTCGTTTTAGGAAGGATTGGCTTAATTTCAATGGGGCGCATTTGTCGACGAGACATCTGCTCGTCATCGTCAAATTTACCGGCGGTTCTACCAAATGTAATAAGGCGCTTAGCACTGCTTGTACCGGCGAAAATAATCGAACAACGGATCTTGTTGCTATCGATCAGATAGCAAAAATATTTAATAATTCGTTGAAACTCTATCCCATCATAACTTGAGGCAATATTCTGAATTTCATCAAGAATGATTAGCTCCACTTCTAGGTCTTTGAGAAGTGAGATAAGTTGGGCATCCAATTCAGCTGCAGTAGTGCGAGAATTTTGTGTTGTTCCGTCTAGCTCTGAAATTAAAAATCGAGTTATCTCTGCAGTACTTTTTTTAAACTCCTTAAAAGCGACATAAAAGATTGGTTTTGTCGTTTTTTCTGGCTTAGTAACAGGTAAAAACTGAGCGTGATACTGCTTTAATATATACGTCTTGCCAGCACCCGAGGCACCATAAATAAGTTGAGCTCGTTTATCCTCTGAAGGTACGTGATACATATTGTGGATTTCCGCTATCCTTTGCCATATCTTCATTTGTATGTCACATGCGAAAATTGTACTGGGCATAGTTACCATTGTTTTTCATTTCCTTCATCATCATTATAACGGGTAGAGGCCATTTCTCTGGTTTTGCTCACTATCGTATCTGCGTAGGTATCTTGTTCACCTGAGTGCGATATCTGTGATTTAAGTTCATTCACTTTATGAGATTTTTTTATTCGCTCTACAATGGATAAGTTCTCTTTCGTATTTTTATTGAAAGACGCTACCTTCGGGCCTCTGTGCTGTTTGCGTTTGGGCTTTTGCTTTACGAATTCAGTTATTTCACCGACATAGTGACCAGTAGGAGTATGGGAGAAAGTTTCTGTATATATTCCGAGTTGGGTCAGAGTTTGATTGCCATTTAGTTCAGCAAAGCTGACTGGTAGTTTAGTATCATGATGGTCAATATTATCAGCCACTATTTCCACAGGATTGTTCTCGCCAGGCAGTGTTGCTTGAACTGTTACTTTTCTGGCATCTAGGTCGTCATGAAACACATAAACAGAGGGGTTTTCACCCAGCTCCATGTCTGTTTTAGTAGCCGCGTATAGTTGTTTTAGCTCATCACTGTAATAATCTTGACCTAAACATCTGATAGTTCCACGTTGCTGTAATTTATGTGAGGCCTGGGCTCTGGACACGTGGAAGCAATGTTGTAGCTGATCATATGTGAATGAAGGCATAGGCGTATCAATAATGGACTGATTCCATTTTTTGATAGGCGTATGGCCAGCCTGTTTATGGTGTTTGTGCATGTATTCTGTCAAAAATATATTCAGTAGCTTTGTAAAATCAGATACCTTTATATCCGCACGTTTAGCTAATGGAATTGTGTCGAGTGAGTTCGGGTTAGTACGTTTTCCTGAATAACTTTGAAATCCAATACTCGTCTCACCACTTTGCGTTTCAATCTTCATACCCGAAAAAAAGTGATCTCTTAATACATTAAAAAATGACTCAATGAATGGCTTCTTAGCAGGTTGATTTGATGGTGTATAATGAATATTTAACTCAAGTCGCTCCGCAGCCTTTTTTATCAAACGATTATTAAACCCTGGGCCATTATCCATAATCAATGTAGTCGGTTTGCGTCCATTCATTGTAAGATTACTATCCGCCATAAATATTTGACGTAAAAGGTTAAGCCCACCGGCAGAGTTTTCAGGTTCAAAGCTAAGCACCACAGAGATAGGTGCGCGTGTGTATACGTCTATTGCTACATACAAAGAAATAGGCGGTGTCGGAAGACCTGTTTTGTCGTCAATTAAACACATATTTAGCACAACACGGTCGCATTCAACGCGCTGCATTGCGTAATAGGTTTTTATTCGTTTACGTAGCGTTGTTAGTCGCTTATTGATTTCCGCTTGTGAAAGGCCTTTAAAATTAGCAAGTTTTTCGGCATCAGTAAGCTCTTGTAACCGGCGGTAAAAGGTGCGTTGTGATGCGATTTGAATCTCATTATTTTTCAAGCTAGCTTCTTGCGCTTCTCGTTTATAGTTACTGTAATATGCGCCTTTGAAAGCAGAGTTATTACACGAATAGACGGTAGCGATGTAGTGCTGTATGAAAGCCTCAGTGGCCGCATTTAGCCGTACAGGGCTATTGCGCTTCACTCCCGCAAGCGCCTCATCATTAAAATCTGATTGAACCCATACGCGCCAATGGCGACATACCGTTTTCCATTGCGGGTGTTTTGTGGCAATAGTTGCAGGATGTTGGCTCTCGACTCGTTTGATGAGCTCATCATATGTCTTCTTAGTTGTAGCAGGGTATCCTTCACTAACCAGTTCTTTCAAGATAGATTGATACATCAATCGTGATGTAACCGTTAACTTTTGATATTCTGTTAGTTCAATATGTGGATGCTGTGCCCTTCTTAATATAAAGCCTTGATCATCAATTGATTTCTCAAAGTCGTCTCGAGGTAATAGGCGCTTCTTAGTCTCTATACCATCACCGGAAAGGAGTATTGATGTACTGTCAACAAACGCAATAGATTCAACGTTACCGTACTTATTAGTCAAGTCAGTACCCGTAGCATATCCGATCATTTGAGGTGACCTCGCATCAATGTAGTAGAGGCGTTTAACGGCTTCTCCATATCGAATTTATATACATTTGATGCAATTAGTCCATAAGCCTCTGCCACTGGGTTTTTAGCTATACCCTCCAAGCATTCGATGAGTTCACCAAAGGTTAAATCTCCATCAGGCAGCATTGTTAATGGGAATGAATGCTCCGAGTAATACATTGTTATCAGATTAAGGTTCGCCATAAAGATAGTATTGAGCTTATCGACGATGATTAACCGTAAACCTATTTGTGCTTTTTTTCGGGTGTACTCATTAAAAAGATGAATTTTCGAGTGATACTCTTTATCAACCTGAGACTCATGATGAACTTCAATATATTCAGCGAAGCCAGAATGATATAGGACTAAGAAGTCGGGTGTATAGCGGTAAACTTTTTTGTCTATAGTCACTTCTATTTGCTCAGGCTGGGTGGCAAACAGCTTCACATTAGGGTCACATTCCAGTTTAAAAGCCAGGATCAGCTCCTGAAATGACTCGGGATTAAGTGCGCACTGATTTTTATGGGAGTAAAATCGTATAACAAATCGACCTCTGTGAACGTTAGCGTTCGTCTTTGTAACGGTCATAATTTTACCTCCCAAAAAATAAATGTCTTTACACTATAGATAATGGGTGATAAATTAAAAGGTTTATCTTTAGAATAGTTGTTCTTGGTAAGCATTTTTACATTATTCCTTTCGTCATAATTAGGCTTATCAATCCTTGGAGCCACTGAAAATTTTGTTTTATTTTCAAGGGTTAATCTCACTTTAAAATTCAAAAGTTAAGTTCAATGTTTTTTCTACGAGCAAATTATTTATTCTCAAAAAAAATTTATCTTTAAAGTACTGTGAAGGTTTCTCGAGTTGTTTTTACCTTATCCAAACCGATTTTATGTTTGTGTTTAACATGAAGTTGTTATGTTCAAGTAAAACACCCAAAGTGAAATTAGTATTCAGTGCTGCTCCTAAAAGCTTAAATTTAAAATTTCACACCTAGCCCCAGCAATGTTGATGCTTTTCAAAAGGCAGTCACTATGATTGCAGATATTACAGAAATAGAGAAGGTTAAACTGGTCAGACCTCTCGCTATCTTCTTTAAGTGTCTTTGATTTAGGTTTTAAAATTCATAAAATGCCAACGATATTAATTCTAGGTTAATTTAAGCATTTTTATTTTTTGTGTTTTTTAAGAAAAAAGAGGGGGTGTTCTTGTTTATTAAGTTAAGGTTAATGGAGGCTTAAATTTTTTTGTAAACAAGATGGAGTGACATATGAAACACAAGCCAGAAGGGTGGGTTGTTTTAACGTTTCAAACTATTGATAGCAAACCCTGCTATGTGTTGTTTTGTTCGTGGAAAAATGATGATGAATGGAGAGTAAGCTCAGGTTCAATGGTTCTACCTCACTTATCACCCTGTGGGAATTATTGGATTTGGCCTCAAATATCAGGCTCTGTATACGAGCTTCCCGTTGATGAAGAAAATGGCTATACCTTTTACACCGGCGCTGTATTAGATGAATTATTAGTAAAAGGGTATCGCGATGGCACTCAGCTAAAACGCATTGCACTTAAAGATATTATGGAAGATAAATAAGGCGATTAACGCCTTGTAAACTATCTATTATATTTTACTTTTGGGGGTCATGAGCTCTACATTACGGTAGATACCTAGGGGCTTTGGTAGGCAAAGATGAGAATCTGTATTATGTAAATATTGCTAGTTCTACATTAAAAGCTAATAAATGAATACATTAAAAGCTAATAAATGAATACAGTAAAAGCTAATAAATGAATACAGTAAAAGCTAATAAATGAATAGAGTACAGGTATAACTAACGCGCACTCCCTTAGTAATCCAGCCTAATAAAATTTGGCTAATATTCAATAAGATTCTGTTTGCGTTGCCGAAGGAGTTGATATTCTGGCTTCATTAATCTTTAATAAGCACAAATATTACTTCACAAAGGATTACTTATGGGAAAGGAACTCGATATTTATAAATTACACAAACCAGATAGAACATACGATATAATTGACCTAGATATCGTATCGATGGCAGACCAAATTGCCGAAGAAAATAACCTCAGTTATAAAGAAGCAGTAATTTTAGCTAAGATTGGCTTTCCAAGCGGCAAAACTAGAATAACGGATATAGTCAAAAACGGATTTAGCTGCAAAGTTGAAAAAGAAGCTTTAAAGCAAGCCTACGACGTAAACTTATTTTCGAATTACCTTGTTTTGAACCAAAAAGCGTATATTGCCCTAGGGAACTATCTGCAAGTTTACGGGGAATTTATACCGCTTAGGTGTGATAAAGAGCTAATTTTATTTAATCCACTCGTTTTCGAAGAAGAAGACGAATCTCTTACTGAAAAGGCTTACCTGAATGGTATTGAGGATGGCCTCAAATCCTTATCATTTAAATCAGACAAAAATCTTGTTTTTAAATCATGCATACAAGGTGGGACAGCACTTTATTGTAATGCTGCGTTTAAATCTCTGGTTAATGAAAATAGCTTAAGCGGACTTTCTTTTAACAGTGATTTAGTTAGCATTTTTGCTTAACAAGATAAGCGCGGAATGAATTCATTTAATAAGACCTAACCAAAACTGTCAGATTTGAACAATAGAGTCAACCAAATCGAACAGACGCATTTGTGCCATGAGCTGCCTTTCCGATTTAACTCATTTCTGCCCCAAAATGAGTTAACGTAATTACTTTATAGGTCGGCTTTGAGCTATCAGATACTGTCTGATTCATCGTAAGCGTCTAGCGAACCACACCTAGCATCGATGTTCTGATTATCTAAAAATACCTGCTCAATGATAAATTCGGAGCAGGTGATGAAAACTTACAGAACAAGCGCACAGTGGCAGCAGCTTTTGCT
>NZ_JACGWD010000114.1:0-8200 GCF_014077565.1 Pseudoalteromonas sp. 5Ae-yellow | reverse complement strand
TACATCAAGGTCAGAAGTAATAATCTTCACTAAAAGACCGTATATATGACAGCAAACCTGTCCCTGCTATCGTTGAATGACACCTTGCAATACTGGAGGAGACCATATATGAACTCTGGATAATAAATCTATCTCAATTAGAGTTCAGGTTAACTAATAGATAGCCTAGTTAAACTGGGTTATCTATATCTATAAATGTCACATCAAAACCATGCTCTTGAGCAAGTAACTCACCCAGAGCTTTTACACCATAGCGCTCTGTTGCATGATGCCCTGCAGCAAAAAAATCAATGTTTTGCTCACGAGAACTATGAATTGTTTGCTCCGATGCCTCACCCGTTAAATAAGCATCAATGCCTTGCTCTGCTGCTAAGTCAATATATCCTTGCCCACCACCAGTACACAGTGCAATGGTTTCTATTTTAGCTGAGCGTACTAAGCTTGTGAGCGGGGTTCGATTAAGCACTTTTGCAATTTTATCTGCAAAATCTTCACCACTTAATGGTGTTTTTAAACGCCCTTTCATTGCTACGCTATTTGAAGTTGGCTCTAGCCCTGTTTCAATTTCAATATCCAATAACTTTGCAAGTTGCGCGTTATTGCCAACTGCTGGATGAATATCGAGTGGTAAGTGATAGCCGAATAAATTAATATCGTTTGCTAGTAGCGCGCCTATGCGACGCTTTTTCATACCCGTTATTGGTTGAGATTCCCCTTTCCAAAAAAAACCATGATGAACCAAAATAGCATCTGCTTGTTGCTCAATGGCAGCTTCTATTAAAGCTTGACTTGCGGTTACACCCGTCACAATTTTTTTAATTTCGTTTTTACCTTCGACCTGTAAGCCATTTGGGCAAAAATCTTTTATTAAATGAGGTTTCAAAATGTCATTTAGGAGTTGGTTAAATTCTCTACGTTGCATATAACTTACCTTACTTAGCACTGAATTTTGTGCAAATTTTGGCGTTTATAGCCCTAAAATGGAAGGAAAATCGCAAAAAATTGAAAAACTGTTTTAAAATAGGTATAAATACCTCTTCTTTATCTGTGTTCACAACGTATAGGGTCTCTGATGAGCAAACTAGACAAAACAGAAGTGTTATCTGCCTTTGAAGCAGCGTACGAAACTGCCAATGGTAAAAAACCTGAAATCACAACTAAACCTGGTTGGTACAGCATTGATGGCGGTAAAAATTTACGCCTAGCTGACGTAGCAGAGCTTACTAAAAAATTAAACTCTGGTAAAACAACTAAAACGAAAAAACCAAAAGCAGCTGCTCCTGTTAAAGCACAGAAAAAAGCGCCATTCACTGTTGTTACCGAAAATGAAGAAGGTTACACAGCGGAAGAACTTTGGATTGTAATTTTAGCTCGTAAAGATCATGACTGTCGCTTACCGCGCGGTGTTGTTTAATCAACATTTATGATTTTTAAAAGAAACCGCGTTAAGCGGTTTTTTTATATCCGTTATTTGCCAAAAACATAAAGCTTTATAAGTTGTGTAAGGCTAAAAAAAGCGGCTATGTAGCCGCTTTAAAAAGTTTAAAATAAATTACAGTTCTTCAAAATAAAATGGTTCGCGTTCTTTTTTACCCACTTCATTCATTGTCTCTGCATTGAATAGTCGACCATTGCTCATGGTGTAATCTACTTTATCCGAATCTCGAATATTTTTAAGCGGATCGCCATCTATAACCATTAAATCAGCCAGTTTGCCCACTTCAAGCGAGCCTACGTTTTTATCAAGTCCTAAATACTTAGCCGGATCGAGTGTTGATGCACGTATTGCCTCAAGCGGTGTCATTCCGCCTTGTGCGAACATCCACATCTCCCAGTGTGCACCTAAGCCTTCACGCTGACCGTGCGCACCTAAGTTAACTAATACACCTAGGTCTTGCAGCTCAGCAGCAACGCGTGCGTTATTAAAGTGATTATAGTGATGATCGGGCGCTTTAATGCGGCGCATAGAGCGTGGTAATAATTGATTTTTTGGCACAAATTTACTTAAACGTGGATGATTCCACACATCAGTTTTATCGTACCAGTAGTTCTCACCCCAAATGCCACCATAAGCCACTACAAGTGTTGGTGTGTAACCAACATCACTTTGCGACCATAACTGCTTTATATCGTCATATATGTTCTCTACAGGGATTGAATGCTCAATACCTGTGTGTCCATCTACAATCATACTTAAGTTATGTTGTAATAATGAGCCACCTTCAGGGACAACCATCATTTCAAGTTCACGGCCTGCTTCAATAACTTGTTGGCGCTGCTCTCGGCGTGGCTGGTTATACGATTTAACACTAAACGCCCCTACTTTTTTAAGGCGCTCTAAATGAAATTTAGCATCGTCTAACGAGTCAATATGCGACGTATAACCTGGCATATTTGCGCCATATAAAATAGTACCCGTTGAGAAAATACGCGGACCAACAATCATGCCTGCCTTTTGCATTTCGCTTGCGGTAAATATTTCTGAGGTATCGTTTGATGGATCGTGAATTGTAGTTACACCCAGCGCTAAACCTGCAAAGTTTTTCCAGTTTTGCTCAGGTATAATTTCACCGCTTGCTTGCGAGCCATGTGCATGAGCATCAACAATACCAGGCATAATTGTTTTGCCTGTTACATCAATAACCTCAGCACCTTTAGGGATGCTTATCTCACTGGCTGTACCAATTACTTTAATATGCTTGCCATCAGTGATAATTACACCATTTTCAATAACCTTTTCGCCATCCATAGTAATAATTTTTGCACCAGTGAGCGCAATCATGCCTTTAGGCTCTGCCATTTTTTTACTGAAACCGATATTATCGCCACTTTTCACTTTAAAGTCGGCATCCTCAGCTTTGTTAATGGCAAACATCCCTTCAAGGCTTGCATGATAAAGCTCAGGCCCTAATGTCCAGTAAAGTTTGTTGCTCTTAGCACTCCAGCTAATGTTTTCACCAGCACGCACCGATAACTGCTCTATTGGGAATTGACTGTCTTTAGGCCCAATATTAATTGTTTTACCACTTTGAACAAACGGCGTTACAAATACTTTAAATCGCTCAGCAAAAGCGAGGTATTGCCCATCTGGTGATACTCTAAATTCTGTCGCATGTTCTGACTCGTACAGTTTGCGAACTTTTTTACTTTCAAGCTCAACTACGCTAAGCGTTGGTTTTGGCCAAGGACTCATTATAAAAACGCGATCGCTTGCATCTCCAAATTGTGGTTGATAACCACTTTTTGAAATAAGTTCACTTTTACCGCCTTTAGCGCTTACGCTATAAACCCCCGGATTAAGTGACCACTTAGGGTTTAAAATATTGCCGCCAGTAGCTTTTCGATAAACAACCGTTTTACCATCTGGGCTAAACGTTGGCTCTACATATTTACCAGGCTCTTTAGTTATTGTATCGCCACGACCACTGCGCGCAGACACCACTCTTACAGACCCTTGTTTGTTATCATCCCATGTGGTGTAAACTATTTTTTTACCATCGCGAGAGTACTGTGGAAATAATTCGTAATGATCAGTTTGCTTTGTTAAACGCTTAATTTTACCCGACTCTAAATCACGTTTATAAATATGCCCAAGCGCTTCAAAAATTGCCGTTTCGCCATCTGGGCTTACTTGCACATTACGCAGCATTTTTACATCAAACTCATCAGTATCTAAGTTTTGTGTAAAGCGCACCGCTTTTTGAATTTTTTTACTTGTTTGCACTTTAAAAGGAATGGTTTTTACAGATCTGTCTGCAACATCTAGCTTGTGAATTGTGCCACCAGCCCAAAATACCAGTTCTTCATTATCGGGTGTCCATGCAATAGTTGGGTATACACCATGAATAGCCCATGTTTCTTGCATATCTCGCTCAAGCTTATCGTAAAGCTTAGTGTGCTCACCGCTGGTTAAGTCATATAAATAAAGACTAGTTTGAAAATCATCACGCTTTATATACGCCAGTTTTTTTCCATCAGGTGACGGTGTAGGCCTAATAGCACCGCCCATCGTATCGATTATGGTTTCAATTTCACCCGTTTCACGGTCGTAGCGCTTAATTTTATAAATACCCGCTACAGAATCTTTTGAATAATGAAAGGTTTTACCGGGTGTTGCATCATGCGAAAAGTATACATAACGACCATCCGGTGAAAACATTGGCTCACCTAAATCTTTTTGATCGTTCTCGCGTTTTGTAAGCTGTACGCCCTTGCCACCGGCTTTGTGATACAACCACACTTCACCTGCTCCCAATGAGCGGCTAGCTGTAAAGTGTTTACGCGCAACTAAGTAGTCGCCATCAGGACTCCATGCAGGACTATTTAATAACCTAAAGGTTTCATCGGTAACAGCGTGTTGATTTTCGCCATTTAAGTCCATTATCCAAATGTTATCGCCGCCACCTTGGTCGGAGGTAAACGCAATACTTTTGCCGTTAGGACTAAAGCGTGGTTGCATTTGCCATGCAATATCAGAGGTGAGCTTTGTAGCTGTACCACCACTCATTGGCATAGTGTAAATATCGCCAAGTAAGTCAAACACCACAGTTTTACCATCAGGGCTAATATCTATATTCATCCATGTGCCTTGCTCAACGCTAATTGCAGCGTTAACAAATTGCCCTTTTGGTGAATCTACTTGCCATTTTTGTTCGTCTTTTTCAGCGGCATTTACCTGCCCTATCGCTAATGACACCGACAATGCTAATACTGTATGAAGCATTTTTTTCATGCGTTTCTCGCTTGTTATTGTTGCAGTAAAAACTATTTCACATGATTGCAACAAAAACAAACGCAACTTGCCAGCGTTATATGATAAAGCGCGGTTTATGTAGGTTTAATGCCAAACAATAGGGTCAAATTGATAGTAATTAACTAGCATACTATAAATTTCAGGATCGTATCGGCGAAGCTCTGCGGGTTTTTCGAGGAAGGTTTCGGTGAGTACAGCAAAAAACTCAGCTTCGTTAGTCGCACCATAGCTGTGAATAACATGTGGCATGCTATAAGCAACATGACTTTTCAACTGGGTGAAAGCACGGCTAAATACTCGGCCCCACTCTTTGTAATCTGCTGAGCTTTTTAAAATGGGTGTGCCCGTTGTTTTACCTGTTTCTTGATCGAGTTGATGCGCAAACTCATGAAAAACTAAATTATGTCCATCACTTGGCAAGCGGTTACCTTCAAGCACGTCATGCCAACTGAGTACTAGTGTGCCGCCAGGCCATGACTCGCCTAGCCTTACCGTATTATGGTAACTCACAAGTCCTGCACTATCGCGAGTTGATTGCGGAGCATAATAAGCACTGGGGTATAATAAAATTTCTTTTACATTTCTATATAACGGCCACGGTTTATTAAGCACTAATACACACGCATCGGCGGCAACAATTAACTTCATTGCAGACGTTAGCCTTAAGCCATCACAACCAACGAAGCGTTTTTCGTTTAAAAACCACGTTATGTGTCGCTCTAACTTTTCTCTGTCAGCGTCGGTCATTTTTTTATAGATGGGCATGCAACGCAGTAAAATATCTTTTTGCTGCGAATTTAAAGCAAAGTCTTTATATTTACTGCGCCATAATCGGTTTTGAATTGATGGCCAACGCCAGAAAATCACCACAAAAAGAATTAAAACAACAATTAACAGTCCATTTATCATGGGGATTTCCTGAGCTAAGGTATGGTATATAAATATGTCCAGCACACGTGCTTTTCAAGCATATAAGGTTATGTATTTGAATATAAAGTAATTCGAATTGTATGACCTATAAACTACTTATAAATTACTTACTGCTTTGCACTACCGTTAAAATGGTGACTTTTAAGATTAAACTTTGCAAAAGGTGTCAAATGTATTCTGCAATGTGTTTATAAACTTTGCTACGTGCAAACCATCCATTAATGAATGGTGTACATCAATAGCTAAAGGCATTGTGCCTGTGTGTTTATCAAACTGACCAAATACAAATTTAGGAATACCTAAACTCTCACCTTCACTAAATGCATGCGAAAACGCACTAAAATTCAGCCACGGCAAAACAGAAATATGAATTAAGTCTGCCTGCCCTTCCGTTTGGGCAAACGCATCAGAGAATAACGGCTGTAATTTCGCTTTTTTGCTTACGTCACTTGCATGATTTGCAAACTCTTTAAAATCGCTTGCGCTATTAAAATAACTAAAAACAAACGTATCGTTTTCAGACAACTCAACCACACTTGCGCGAACACTATTAAGTAACCATGGTTGATTATCTATTATACGTAGCATTATTGAATCGTACTCATGGCACGCTTTTAAGGTGCAATATACATACGCTTGAAAAAAAGAAAATTGATTGGTTTTGCAATAGTCGTAAAGTGCTTGAGCATCTAAACGCACACACACATTAAAATAAGGCTGAGAAAAGTGTTTAAATAATTCAAAGTGTTGCTTTCTAGGCCAATTATCTAAATCGATGGGCTGCATGAGAGAAATTGAGGGAGTCATAATTTGCCGCACAAAATTAAAAATAAAGTGTACCGCTGTTCAGTAATAATTGCATTAGGGTCTGTTGATCTTTCAAGGTTAAATCCGCAAAGATCAACACCCCTTAACTTACAGATAAACAAAAGGTGTGCAATTGCACACCTTTATTGCATTTTAGCTTAAATTTATAGACCGTTTTTAATGATCTCTTGGGCTAATTCGTCAGCAATTAAATGCGTTGATTTTTGCTCTTTTTCGCTGCGAGCAAAAATTTCAGTTAACGTATTAAAAATACCTTCAACATGTTTATTAGACGCTGCTGCACTGTAACCATCTGGCGCTGTTTCATAATAAACATTAATAATACCACCGGCGTTAATTACGTAATCTGGTGCATATAAAATGCCTTTTTCACGAATAACTTCACCGTGGCGAGATTCTGCCAGCTGATTGTTAGCACAGCCTGCAATAATAGTCGCTTTTAAACGCGGTATCGTTAAATCGTTAACGGTTGCACCTAATGCACAAGGTGCATAAACATCAACATCTAAGTCGTAAATGTCATCAATGCCAACCGCAGTTGCGCCAAAATCACTGACTACACGGTCAATGGCAGCTTGGTTAATATCAGTTACAAACAACTCAGCGCCCGCATCATGTAAATGTTTACATAAACCATAAGCAACAGCACCTAAACCTTGAACAGCCACTTTCACACCTGCAAAATTTTGATGACCGCGTTGATGCTGTAGCGCTGCTTTAATTCCTAAAAACGTACCGTATGCTGTAAATGGCGATGGGTTACCGCTTTTACCTTCAAGGCCCAGTACGTAATTAGTTTCTTTATTCATGATAGCTACATCAGCACATGTGATGTTTACATCTTCTGCTGAGTAATAGCTGCCATTTAATCGCTCTAACTGGCGGCCAAATGCACGGAATAATTGCTCAGATTTAATTTCTTTCGCGTTACCTATAATTACAGATTTACCACCACCAAAGGGTAAGCGCGCAACTGCATTTTTATAAGTCATGCCCTTTGATAAACGTAGCACGTCATAAACAGCATCTTCGTCGTTCGCATAATCCCACATTCTACATCCGCCAACAGCAGGACCTAGGTTGGTATTATGTACAGCAATAATTGCTTTTAAACCCGACTCTTCATCAGAACAAAAAACCACTTGTTCATGGTTATCAAATTCAACTCGATTAAACACAGCCACTTAAAATACTCCGAAATAGTTAACCCGTGAGAGGGTATGCGCGCTGGAAATTGCCGAGACTTTATCATTTCATATTCGAGTTCGCTATACTCGCAGAAGATAAAACCAATGAAAACATCGAGCTTAAATTAAATAACCGGATTAAAACTATTTTATAGATAAAAAATTCACAAAATCGTTATTTGTAAGTTTTAAATACTATAAATATAAAAACCACACCAACTTACGTTTACGTGAACGTAATATAATTGTTGTATGTAAAGTTTAATATACAAGTGCTACTTGCCCGACACGTACTGCTGCCTATAGGTTTTCAGTAAAAAGTGAGCTTTTTCGCAAACTGGTCAGAGCTGTAAACTTACTAATAACTCTATTTAAAAAAACATCGAGTAGGGTGAGGCTTTTGCCTCATCCCTCTCACAGAACCGTACGTACGGGCCTCGTATACGGCTCCTGTATTCTTCTATCCCTTCGGCTTATTTTCTAAACGCCGATTGAGCAAGCC
>NZ_JACGWD010000017.1:0-60262 GCF_014077565.1 Pseudoalteromonas sp. 5Ae-yellow | reverse complement strand
CTTCCTTCAGACCCCACCGTTGGCCAGTGACGCCCTTGCCATTCAGATTATCTTCCCCTTAGTCAGGGTGATAAGGCATCTTTCAGCCTATCGGGTTTGCCAGCTTCGCTGGGCAAACAAAAAAGCCGTATTCAAATTGAATACGGCTTTTTAAATTCTTAAATTAAAATTTATTTAATTTAAGAAATGATTTCGTGTAGCTCAACATCAAATACAAGCGTTGAGAAAGGTGCGATTGCAGCACCTGCGCCACGTTCACCATAAGCAAGCTCATGAGGAACGTAGATACGCCATTTAGTACCTACAGGCATCATTTGTAATGCTTCAGTCCAGCCTTTGATCACGCCACCAACTGGAAATTCAGCTGGTTGACCGCGCTCGTATGAGCTATCAAACACAGTACCGTTAATAAGTGTACCGTGGTAATCAACACGTACTGTAGACTCAGCTGTTGGCTTTTCGCCTTCGCCAGTTGCTAGTACTTCGTATTGAAGACCAGACTCAGTTACTGTGATTTCAGGACGTTTTGCGTTTTCTTCTAAGAATGCAATACCTTCGGCAGAAAGTACTTTAGACTCTTCTTCACGACGAGCTTGAATCTCTTCGTTGATTTTTTCAAATGCAGCTTGGATCTCAGGGATCTCAACTTGAAATGCGCTACCAGCGTATGCATCTTTCATGCCTTCAAATACTGAATTTAGGTTTAAGCCTTCAAAAGGATTAGACTTAAGTTGCTCACCCATTTGTAAGCCAATACCGTAACTTGCTTTTTCAGCATCTGTAGTAAAATTATCTGACATAATGTGTTTTTCACGTTTTGTTAGTTAAAAGACGCGACTATGCTATCACAAAATAAACCGCGTTTGGGGCTAGTTTTTGCTGAGTTTTAGCTTAATTAGGCCAACAATATAACTACAAAGCGGCAAACTGAATAAAATTCCAACAAGTAGAGGCATTGTTAGTAATCCTGATTCGCCAAACAGTAAAAATGGCACTACAAGCAGCCCTATACAACCAATAAAAACAGAGCCAATAACTGGCCAATGCTTATCGTATTTGGTAATAAGATGGGCAGCTAAAACATTAAAACCAACACCATAAATTAAACCGGTAATTAATGGATACTCTGGTTGAGCGTCTATAGCCATTTTTACTAATAAGCTAATAGCACTTTGATAGCAGTAACCAAATACCGTCCATAATAAAAGATGTTTTATTAATTTCTGCGAGGTTGGTAGGTTTGTTGCTTTAGTCATTTAGAAACTCCACAAAGCAAAAAACCGCCCATAAGGCGGTTTTTTTAAATAATGGTGGAGAGATAGGGATTTGAACCCTAGATGGGCTATAAACCCATGCCGGTTTTCAAGACCGGTGCATTCGACCACTCTGCCATCTCTCCGCACGGCGCGAATAATATGGCTAAATACATAACTTGTAAAGAGCTAAATAGAAATTAATATAAAATATTAACATATTGGATAAAATAGACCCACTTTGTTCTTTTGTTAAGCTCTTCACTTTAATAAAAGTGTAGTTAATGGACTAAAGTTAAACACATTAATAATATTGTTTAGGTCTACGTGCAATCCAAGAGCAGATTAAACAAGCCAATATACTCAGTGCGGTAAAGGTAACGCCTTGAAAAATTAAATCGAATCGATTTAAATCATCACTTGGTACTACAACAAACATAAAAGCAGGTAGCACACTAAGCGATAAAACGTAGCAACATACTTTAAATGCACGCCCAAAGTCGAAACGTTTGGACTGGTGCATCCACCATGTTAACAACACAAGCATACCCATCGCTGAACCGGCTATAAAGTGTGATGCATTTGTGCTCATTGCAACATACAGTGTTACAAAAGCACCAATGATTCCCCAAATTGACCATGCTAGCCAATTCTCTTTTTCACGTAAAAATAAATTTCCCATAGTTTTCGTCTTCTTTATCGTTATTTTTATTAAGACTTTCCATAATGTATCAAAAAACAACCGATTAAAAAACAAACTGAAGAAGATTTAGTAAATTTAGTGCTTCCAAGCGCTTCTTACAGCCAAGTCATTAACTTTTAAATAATACTCTTTGTAACCTTAATGAATTATGACTATGTAAGTTGCGCAAAGTTCATACTATTTCACAAATTACTAAAATAGTGTTCTGGCTTATGGCGAGGCGACTTTTTACAATCGACTTCGGGTGTACCTATATATAAATACCCTACTATTTCATCTTGCTCATGTAAGTTAAGCGCTTTTTTAACCGCGCTACTTTGTGCAAAGTAGCCTGTGCGCCAAACACCGCCTAACCCTTGGGCAAATGCAGCTTGTTGCATCGCTAATACACTACAGCCTGCGCTTTGTACTTGTTCTATTCGAGGAACTTTTGGGTGTTCTTGATATTTAGCAATTGCTATTACAATCATAGGCGCACGAAGGGGAAGCTCTTTAGCACGGTTAATTACTTTTTCTTCTTGTTGCTCTGCCACTGCACTTTGATGGTAAATTTCACCCAGTTTATTGCGTGCATCACCTTGAGCAACAATGAACTGCCACGGTGCTATACAGCCATGATCAGGAACACGTAATGCTGCTTGCTTAATTATGTCGAGCTGCTCAGGCGTAGGGCCCGGCTCTGTTAGTTTAGAGTCTGATTGGCGGGTAAGTAAAAGCTCGATAGCGTTCATAACGATTCCTCAAAATTCAAAACGCTAGAGTAACATTTAAACCCTTAAAAAATAAATACCGAGAAATTAAAATGCAAAACGGCCGCAAAGGGTTAAGCTATGGGGCCGTTAGTAAAGCAGATTGAATACGTTATTCTTTTACAATATTTCGCCTTAACCAGTAATCTATACTAACAAAGCGTCCTCCTCCCATAAAAAATAAGCTAAGGAGCATTGCAAAGTAAATTGCCGAAAATTCTATACCGTTGTTTAAAATAGACGGCTTGCCCTTTTCGTATAGATAATCAGGAAACCCGTGTTCTTCAACTAAGCCACGAATTTTACCTATTCGGTCTTGTACTTCTAGTGAGTTTTCAAGGCTTTCTTTAGCGCCCGGAATTGATAACCAATCGAGCACTTGCGCAGCACTTGTTTCTGGATTAGTTGGTGCTATTGCAAACCAACCATTATGCCAATGCACTGAGGTTGCAGCGACAACCATTGTGAACATAAGTGGGATACTGACCAAGCGAGTTAAAAGGCCAAATAATAACAACCAACCACCTAAAAATTCACTCCATCCAGCTAAAAAAGCGAGTAAGTCAGGAAACGGTAATCCTAAACCCCATTCATTATTACCAAACCATTGAACTACATCTGGAGATGCTAAAAAGTTATCAAAGAAACCTTCTGTCTCACCGCTTATAGCAAGTTTGTTATAACCTGCAATGATCATAACAGGGGCTAAAATCAAGCGAAATAGCAATACAGGTAAACCATCTAAAAACGATAGCTTACCCAGTATTGTGTTATAAAAACTGATTAGTTTATTCATGCGTATCCTGTGTGTTCAATGTTTATTAAGTTATAGACTATAAACAACAAAGACCGTATAAATTGATAAACTATTTCAATTTATTTACAAAGGTTAAATACTTCTCGCCACTTGTAGAGCTTCAAAAATAGCGCGTTTAGCATCAATTGCAGCAGCCAATTTAGCTCCGCCTATCACATGCACTTTTGCGTTATCTGTGTAACCTTCTAGTACTTCACTATTAGAAACCTGACCAATACACGCAATAACAGTATCTACCGGCAGTACTTGAACTTCTCCAGCAACATTAATTGTTAACCCATTTTTATCAAAACTTTGATATTGGCAGTCAGCAATTTGTTTAACACCATGCTGTTTAGCAACTTGGCGATGTATCCAACCAGTGGTTTTACCAAGCTCACTACCAAAACGACCCGAACTTCGTTTTAACATATACAATTGGCGCTCGTCTTTATGAGGTTGTGCATCACACTCAATCCCCCATTGCGTTTTAAACTCGCTAATGGATTGTGATTTATGTTCACTTAAAAAAGCAACCATATCAAAACCAATACCGCCAGCACCTAAAATAGCGATTGATTTGCCCAATTCTACTTCGCCGCGTATGACTTCGTCATAAGCAAACACACGCTTATCATCACTACATTTAATAGAGGCTTCACGCGGCCTAACGCCTGTTGCAAAAACAATATCATCATAATCTTTAAGCATTGAATCGTCGTAAGCTTTACCAAGCTCCACTGTTACTTTTAATCGCTCGAGCTCATTTGTGAAGTAAGTAAGTGTATGGTTAAAGTCTTCTTTACCCGGTATCTGCATGGCTAAATTAAATTGACCGCCCATTTGCGATTTTTGATCAATTAACGTGACGTTATGCCCTTTTTGGGCCAAGTAACAACTTGCTGATAAACCAGCAGGACCTGCACCGACAACTAATACATTTTTAGCTTTGGCTGCTTGCTCTAGCGGGTAATCTAGCTCAAATGCAGCTTGTGGATTAACTAAACACGTAGCACGTTTATTTTTAAATACGTGATCTAGACAACCCTGGTTACAGCCAATACAAATATTAATTTGTTTAGATTGATTGTTTACATACTTATTAAAAAACTCAGGATCAGCCAATAACGGACGTGCCATCGAAATTAAATCAGCCTCGCCTGCATTTAAAATATCGTTAGCAATTTCTGGAGTATTAATTCGGTTAACAGCAATAACTGGCACGCTCACCACGTCTTTTAAACGTTTTGATGCTTCTTTAAATGCACCCGGTGGCACCATACTCGCAATAGTCGGTACACGCGCTTCGTGCCAACCAATGCCAGTGTTAAATATATCAACACCCGCTTTTTCAAGTTCAGTAGCCTGAATAACAACTTCCTCTGGTGTTGAACCATTTGGAATCAAATCAATGACCGACAATCTAAAAATAATTAAGAATTTTTCAGATACTTTTGCTCTTACAGCTTTAACTATTTCAAGTGCAAGTCGCATTCTATTTTCTAAGCTGCCACCAAACTCATCATCGCGTTTATTGGTGTGCGGCGCCATAAACTCATTAATCAAATACCCTTCAGAACCCATGACTTCTACGCCATCGTAGCCGGCTTTTTCAGCCATATAGGCAGAATGCGCAAAGTCTTTAATTGTTTTTTTAATCGAACCAAGCGACATCGCTTTAGGTTTATAAGGATTAATAGGTGCTTTTATTGCACTTGGTGCTTGATTGAAAGGATGGTATGCATAACGTCCAGCATGTAATAATTGCAAACAAATTTTTCCACCGTGTTTATGCACAGCATCTGTGTAAGCGCGATGCTTAAACACATCGTAATAACTATTAAATGAGGAAGAAATAGGTGTTAGCTTGCCACGTAAATTAGGGCTGTATCCGCCTGTAATTAACATCGCGGTGCCACCTTTTGCACGTGCTTCATAAAATGCACGTAAGCGTTTGCGGTTATGCCAGCCCTCTTCAAGACCTGTATGCATTGAGCCCATAACCAAGCGGTTACGTAATTGTGTGTGTTTTAGTTGTAATTGTTGTTCTAACATCTTGTGCCCCGTTAACTGGTCTAACCTGTATACATTAGCTAATTCTGCTTTAATGGCAAGTAATAAGCAATATGTGCATGCATTTAATTAAAAATAGCAGTAAAAACTTACGTTTATATAGGTTCATAAACACTTCGTTACGATTTAGCAGTTAAATTTATTTTTATTCTAAGCTAAGATGGGACTAATGTATTAACTGTACCAAATTAAGGAGCTATTTTGATAGCAAAGGTATTTAAAGGTATTTGGGCTGGAATTAATTTTTCTCGTCGCTTAATACTAAACATTTTGTTTTTATTACTGGTAATTGTTTTCTTTGTGTCACTCTCAAGTGACGATGATCAAATAATAGTTGAAAATGGCTCTGTACTTAGGCTTAACTTAAATGGCCCTATTGTTGAAGAGAAAACATATATAGACCCAGTTGAAGCCGCAATTAGTGATGCAACTTCTGGTTCTGAAGCACCAAGCGAAATATTACTCGACGATATTGTTGAAGTAATAAACGAGGCGACTAAAGACGATCGTATCACGGTGATATTGCTTGATTTACAAGAGATGCCTAAAGCACATTTAAATAAACTTAAGCAAATTACAAAGGCTATTGATGCCTTCAAGCAAGCTGGCAAAAAAGTAATTGCATCGGGTTATTACTATACTCAAGCGCAATACTATATTGCATCGCATGCTGACGAAATAGCTATGCACCCATACGGCAGCGTAGGTATTGAAGGTTATGGCATGTACCCGCTTTACTTTAAAGATGCACTTGAAAAGCTTGAAGTCACGCAGCATATTTTCCGTGTTGGTACATTTAAGTCAGCAGTAGAACCTTTTATTCGTAACGACATGTCCGATGCAGCTAAAGAAGCTAACCGCGTTTGGTTAGGCGCTCTTTGGAGCGAATACAAACAAGATGTTGCCGCTGTTCGCCCATTTGATGAGTCAAACTTTGACGAGACAATGGACGTATATCTTGAAAAAATGAAAGCTGCAGATGGCGATGCAGGTAAATATGCACTTGATCATCAGTGGGTTGATTCTTTAAAAACAAATCAACAAGTTCGCAAGCAATTAATTGATTTAGTGGGCGCACGAGAAGATGGCAAAACATTTAAGCAAGTTTCATTTCGTGAATACTTAAGCTTAGTTAAACCACCGATTGAATTTGATAACCCTATTACCGAAAAAGTAGCCGTTGTTGTTGCTAAAGGTACAATTGTTGATGGTGAGCGTAAAGCTGGCGAAATTGGTGGCGACTCTACAGCAGCCCTACTTCGTAAGGCACGCCTTGATGATAAAGTTAAAGCGGTTGTACTACGTATAGACTCTGGTGGCGGTAGTATGTTTGCCTCTGAAGTTATTCGTGCTGAAGTATTAGCCCTTAAAGCTGCTGGCAAACCTGTTATTGCTTCAATGAGTTCTGTGGCTGCATCAGGTGGTTATTGGATTGCCTCTGCTGCAAACGAAATTTGGGCAGCACCAAGTACAATTACAGGCTCAATTGGTGTATTTGGTACGTTTATGACATTTGAGAAAACCTTATCGAAAATTGGTGTTTATTCAGATGGCGTTGCTACAACCGAAATGGCTGGTTTTTCAATCACTCGCCCTCTTAACGAAAAGATGGGTGAAGTAATTCAAATGAGTGTTGAAGAAGCATACGGTCGCTTTTTAGCTGTAGTGGCACATGCGCGAAATATGACGCCAGAGCAAGTAGATAAAATAGCACAAGGTCGTGTTTGGATTGCATCTCAAGCGCAAGAACTCGGTTTAGTTGATAAGCTAGGCGATAAACAAGATGCGATTGAAGCCGCTGCTGCACTTGCTAAGCTTAATCATTATGAAGTTAAAACAATCAAACAAGATTTAAGCCCGCAAGAAAAAATGATTCAAGACATTTTTGGTAATGCGTCTATTAAATCTATGCTTGGTTTGCAAACACAAAAAACATCTGTGTTAGCAACACAAGCTAATTTACAAAGTGTTATTAATCAATTAAGCACTGAAGTTGAAAACCTTAAAGATTACAACGATCCACAAGGTGTATACGCACGCTGTTTAGTGTGTAATGTTGCACAATAAAAGTGCATAGCTTCACCTAATCAGCTGTATTTAAAGCTGCTTAACGTTATACTAGGCCCAGTTTTTTTACTGGGCTTTTTTTATGAAACGTAAACGCATTTATATCGCTTATACAGGCGGTACTATAGGTATGAAAAAATCGAGTCGAGGCTATATTCCGGCTGAAGGTTTTTTAACAGAAACCGTAGTAAATAACGCAGAATTTAATCGTGATGAAATGCCTTTGTTTGATATTCACGAATACTGCCCTCTTATAGACTCTTCAGATATGTCGCCCGAGCATTGGCAACTCATTGCTGATGATATCAAAGATAAATACCAAGATTATGATGGTTTTGTAGTGCTCCATGGCACTGATACCATGGCTTATACAGCCTCAGCGCTGTCATTTATGTTCGAAAATTTATCTAAACCGGTTATTGTAACCGGCTCACAAATTCCGCTCTCACAATTACGTTCTGATGGCCAAGTAAACTTGCTTAATGCCATGTATTTAGCTGCAAATTATCCTATTGCTGAAGTAAGTCTCTTTTTTAATAACCAACTGTTTAGAGGTAATAGAGCAACTAAAGCACACGCGGATGGGTTTAACGCCTTTGCATCGCCTAATCTTGATCCTCTCGCGTTATCGGGTATTAATATTCAACTTATTAAAGGTCAGCTTAGCCCATATGTTGAAAATGAGCTGCAAGTTACACCTATAACACCTCAACCTATCGGAGTGCTTTATCTGTATCCTGGTATTAGCCAAGAGGTAGTTAAAAGCTTGGTCAATGGCAATATTAAATCACTGGTGCTACTTAGTTTTGGTGTTGGTAATGCACCCCAAGATCCGAGCTTTTTGTCAATACTCGAAGAAGCAAGTAAACGTGGCGTCGTAATTGTTAACCTAACTCAGTGTTTAAAAGGTCATGTAAACATGGGTGGCTATGCAACAGGTAATGCACTATTAAATATTGGTGTAATTAGTGGGTACGATATGACCCTTGAAGCATGCTTAACTAAGTTACATTATTTATTTAGCCAAAAGCTTGAAGTCGAAACGATTCGTCATTTAATGCAAGACAATTTACGTGGTGAGTTAAGCCGCTAATTTTTAATGGCTAAAAATACAAAAGGCACGCTAAATAGCGTGCCCTTATCGTTTTAAACAACTGCTTATTATCTAACTTTAGCGTCTATATCTACTAAATCAGTTAAATGACACATTTCACCACTGTGGGTTTTTATGCCGTGCTCACCAAAGTAATCACGCTGGGCTTGAACTAAATGCCCATTACTCGGTGTAGTTAATGTTGCTAAATACGTTTGTGTAGCACCCAATACAGGGAATGCTAAACCAGTCATTATTGCTTGACCGGTAATTTTGCGCAAAGAATTAGACTCTTTTTCAAGAGTGTCAATAAATTCAACACCTTGTGCAACGCTATCTAAGTAATCAGCACGGATTATACAACCAGCGCGCCACGTTTGAAGCGTTTTAGATAAATCTACTTTCCACTGATGAGTACGTGATGCACCTTTGATTAGCGCTAAACCTTGACGATACGCAAGTAAGCTTGCAAGTAAGAACGCGTCTTTTAGCTCTTCTAAATCAATTTCAACATTGTTCGTTGATTTAGATGCATATGTCATCTCTTGTGCAGCCGTTGTGTTACATGCATTAGTTAAATGACGAGCTTGAACAGCAGCAACAAGTGAAGGGACAGCAATACCAAGTTCGAGTGCATTTTGCGCAGTCCAAAGACCAGTACCTTTAGCGCCAACTTTATTATCAATTAAGTCCGCAAGCGGTACATTATTATGATTTTCAAGTGACAATATATGGCTAGAAATAGACAGTAAATAACTATTTAATTGACCTTCTGACCAGTCATTAAATATCTCAGCTACTTCTTTTGGAGAACGATTAGTACCTAAACGAAGTAATTGGTACACTTCTGCAATAAGTTGCATCAGTGCGTATTCAATACCGTTGTGAACCATTTTTACAAAATGACCACTTGCTGATTGGCCAACACGTGCAAAACACGAGTCGCCATTATAGCTAGCAGCTACTTTTTCAAACCATGGCTCAATACGTTCCCAACCACCTTCAGAACCACTTGCCATCATTGCAGGACCATGGCGAGCGCCTTCTGCACCGCCAGAAATTCCCATAGTGGCAAATTCAAATTTATTTTGGTATTTGAGTTTACGCGTTATACCGTCTTTATAATTACTATTACCGCAATCGACTATCATATCGTCACAATTAACGCCGGCCTCTACAAGTTCATTACAAACTGTATCAACTAACTCACCAGCAGGTACAAGTAATAAAATAGAACGAGGTGCCTCTAAACGCCTTACCATGTCACTTAAATCAGAGACAATGTGAAGCCTATCAGCCATGCCTTGTGATTTGGCACAACTTAGTAACTCTTCACCCGCATGTGGGTTTTTATCATAAGCGACTAGCGTTATCCCTTTTTCAATCAAGTTTAGGGCAAGATTTTTTCCCATAACGCCTAACCCTACTAATGCAACTTGCATCTAGTGTCCTCCTCGGTAACAACTATTTGGTTAGAAAATTCAGTGTATAAATTAAATAATACCGCGTGCATTATACTCATACAGTCATAAAATACTAACTATGAGCCCATACAACATGCTTTTTTATTACAGATAAATAAGCTACGTAATTATATCAAACATCAATGCTCTCGGGGTGACTAAAAGCAACGCTAATTGAAATTAAGATCATTGACGCATTCTGACACCGGTGTCATAATGATGACACAATAGTTTTGTATAAAATAGTGGCAAACCTTTGAAGTTTGCACATAGTTAAAATATTTTAATCTAATATAGATATTTTAATTCAACAAAATAACGTCAACATGCTTTCACCAAGCAAACAGGAGAAATTGATGCTAAGACGCACGAAAATAGTCGCTACCCTTGGACCTGCTACCGATAGAGATAACAACTTAGAAAAAATTATTATCGCTGGGGCTAATGTAGTACGTTTAAACTTCTCACATGGTGTTGCCCAAGATCATAAAGACCGTGCGCAAGCTGTACGCGATATTGCAAAAAAATTAGGCAAGCATATTGCTATCCTTGCTGACCTTCAAGGCCCTAAAATCCGCGTTTCTACTTTTAAAGAAGGTAAGGTAACGCTTGCTGTAGGTGCAAAGTTCACTCTTGATGCAAAAATGGAAAAAGGCGAAGGCGATGTTAACTCTGTAGGTATTGATTATAAAGAATTACCTAACGATGTTAGCCCTAACGACTTACTACTCCTAAATGACGGCCTTATTCAACTAACTGTTGATGAAGTAGCTGGGCACTTAGTACATTGTACTGTAACTGTTGGCGGTGTTTTATCTAACAATAAAGGTATTAACCGTTTAGGTGGTGGCTTAACTGCTCCAGCATTTACTGAAAAAGATAAAGAAGATTTAATAACTGCCGCTGAAATTGACGTAGATTACATTGCCGTATCATTCCCACGTAGTGGCGACGATATGCGCTACGTACGCTCACTTGCTGAAGCTGCTGGTTCAAAAGCACAACTACTTGCAAAAATTGAACGTGCTGAAGCCGTTGAAACGCAAGAAGCTGTTGATGACATCATTCTAGCGTCTGACGCTGTAATGGTTGCTCGTGGTGACTTAGGTGTTGAAATTGGTGATGCAGCTCTTATGGGCAAGCAAAAACTAATTATTCGTCGTGCTCGTTCATTAAACCGTACTGTAGTTACAGCAACGCAAATGATGGAATCGATGATCGATAACCCTATGCCAACACGTGCAGAAGTTATGGATGTTGCAAATGCTGTTCTTGATGGAACAGATGCTGTAATGCTTTCAGCTGAAACAGCTGCAGGTGATTACCCTGAAGAAACAGTTGCAACTATGGCACGTGTTTGTTTAGGAGCTGAATCTCAAAAAGAAACGCATGTTTCTAAGCATCGTTTAGATAGTCGTTTTTCTAACAATGCAGAATCTATCGCACTTTCTGCTATGTATGCAGCTAATCACTTAGATTCTGTTAAAGCTATCATCACGCTTACTGAATCTGGTAGCACGGCTAAATTAATGTCACGTATCAGCTCTGGCTTACCAATCTACTCGCTTTCACGCCATGCGAGTACATTAGGTCAAACAGCACTTTATCGTGGTGTTTACCCAGTATTTTTTGATTCTACAAAAACTGAAAAAGACGGTATGGTAAAAGCGGCACTTGATACTTTAGTTTCTCAAGGTTCTTTACAGTCTGGCGATACAGTAATTATTACTCACGGTGACTCAATGGAAACTGTGGGCGCAACTAACACTATGAAAATTGTAACTGTTGCATAATTACTAAATATAAAAAATGCGAGCTTAGCTCGCATTTTTTGTGCCTGTAATAAGAGCGTTGGCTTTAACTTGCTAATGCCGCTTTAACCTTATCTCGGTAGCTACGGCTCACTTTTAATTCTTGTCCGTTTTCAAGTACTAATAAATACTCGCCACTTACTTGTGTAACCAGCTTACTAATTTGTTTTGTATTTACTATTGCACTGCGGTGTACACGCACAAATAACTGAGGGTCTAGCTCTTGCTCAAGCTCTTTCATTGTTTTACGAAGTATATGCGTTTGTCCATCTTCACAGTGTAAACACATATAGTCACCTGCAGCATCAACCCATTGGATAGTCGCTACAGGTACCCGTATAATTTCACCCTGCTCTTTTACTGCAAGCGATTCTGGGTAACGTCTATCTGTTAAGGTATCGCCAGTGGCTAATTTTTTTAATATTTCTTCGCAATTATTACCAGTAATACCGGCTACAAAACTCGCTAGTTTTTTCTTATGGGCGTTGTCTTGCTGCGTTTTTAAATAAGTATGCACTTTTTCTACCGCCTGTTTTAATCTGTTATCATCAACGGGTTTTAAAATGTAATCGAGAGCATGAATTTCAAATGCTTTTACAGCAAACTGATCAAAAGCAGTTACAAATACAATAGCAGGTAGTACTTTTGTACTCTCGCTAAGCGCTCTTGCCACCTCAAAGCCATTCATACCTGGCATCTGAATATCTAAAAAAACCAAATCGATTTTCTCTCTTTGGCACATTTCAATTGCATCAGCGCCTGAACTACATAATTTAATTACTTCAATATCAGAATATTCATCAAGTCTTACCGCTAAACCTTTTCGCGCTAACGGTTCATCATCAACAATGAGTGTTTTTATTTTAGTCATTTTTCACAGCCTTCTCAAAAGGTACTCGCAGATTAACTTTTAATCCACTTGGCGTATTATGTGATAATACAAACGAATAATTATTTTCATACAACGTTTTTAATCTATCTTTGGTGTTAGCAACACCTACACCTTGAGCGTTAACTAATTGGCCATCAAGTATTTCAGTGCCTGGGCCGTTGTCACCCACTTCTAGTAATAATTCATTCGCAAATACTTGTGCTTTAATATCAATTACACCACCTTCTGTCAGATGGGCAATGGCATATTTAATCGCGTTTTCTATAATTGGTTGCAAAATTAAGCTCGGTACTAAAGCCTCTTTTGCTTGCTCGCTAATATCTACATTTACTTTCAACCGCTCATCAAAACGGACGCGCTCTATTTCTAAGTAAAGCATGAGCGCATGTAGCTCTTGCTCAAGCGGTACTTTTTTAATTGGATCGGTATTAAGTGTGTAACGTAAAAAGTCACTTAACCTTGCTACCATTAAGTTAGCATCTTTGTTTTCTTTAACCAAAATTAAAGTAGAAATAGCGTTAAGTGTATTGAATAAAAAATGGGGATTTAACTGATACCTGAGCATTTTTAGTTGCGCTTCGTGTGCCATCGTTGTGGCCTTTAACGCTTTTTGTCGCTCACTTTGTAATAACTGATAATATTTAACGCCAAAGTACAAACCACTCCAACATAAAATAATATAAACCGAATCTAAACCTTGCTGCAGGTAATAAAACCATTCCTCTGGTCTATAGCCATGGCGGTATATTTCCCATAGATTGAATTTTTGAACGACAGCCCATAGAGTGCCCGTTATATAAGAGGCACCAAATACTACAATCATTAACACCCAGGGCGAGGCATTCCAAATTTTACGGTAAACATACCTAAGCGGCACTGTCATCAAACAACCAGCGTAAGCATTCAATAAAATAACAAATACGTATATATCACGCATTTCAAATACTTTAGAGCCGATATAATTTACTAACGCGTAACCAATCCAGCCCGCGATTTGCAAAAGCCAAAAAAAACGTTGCCTGTTATCGACTAAAGATTGCCAGTTCAAAATAGATGTTTACTCCGTATGGTTAAAACTAATTCCATAAAATAGGCGTTTGTTATTTTTATTATTTTTACCTATGTAGGGCTAATTTTCACAAAATTAGGTAGTCTTATTATATAGATTTATGAGTTTGCATAGCACTACAGCTTGCCTTGCTTTTTAAGAGTCTTACCGCAAACAAATAGTCGAGACACTAAAAAAGCGAAAGGTTATCCGCCTTCCGCTTTTTAAATATCAATAGCCTTGTGTAAATTAAGCTAGTTTATCTGATGCTACTTTGTAGGTTGGATCTTCAATCACATTCACTTCAACTAAATCTCGTGCTTTATGAAGCAACTGCGTACAGTCTTTACTTAAGTGACGTAAATGAAGTTGTTTACCTGCTTTTGTGTATTTGTCAGCAAGTGTATCAATTGCTTCTATTGCACTGTGATCAGATACGCGGCTGTGTTTAAATTCAACAATCACATTTTTAGGATCATTTTTCACATCGAATAACTCAGAAAAGTTTTTAACAGAGCCAAAGAATAACGGACCATGTAGTTCGTACACCTTAGCGCCTTCCTGATCAATGTAGTTAGTTGTATATATCTGCTTCGCATGCTGCCAAGCAAATACTAGAGCCGATACAATAACACCCACACATACAGCAATCGCTAAATCAGTAATAACCGTCACGCCCGACACAAGAACAATTACAAATGCATCAGATAATGGTACGCGCTTCATCATTTTAAAGCTTGCCCATTCAAATGTACCAAGTACTACCATAAACATAACACCAACAAGTGCAGCTAATGGGATCATTTCAATTAAGCTAGAGGCAAAAATAATAAAACCAAGTAGCATAAGTGCAGCGCTTATACCTGATAAACGAGAGCGACCACCTGAATTTATATTGATCATTGATTGACCAATCATTGCACAACCACCCATTGCACCAAACATACCGCAGGTAATATTTGCAGCACCTTGACCAATACATTCTTTATTACTATGACCACGGGTTTCTGTAATCTCATCAATTAAGCTAAGCGTTAATAATGATTCAATTAAACCAATAGCCGCTAAAATAAGTGCATAAGGAAAAATAATTTGTAGCGTTTCGAAAGTAAACGGTACCATAGGAATATGAAATTCAGGTAAGCCGCCAGCGATTGTTGCTGTTTCGTCGCCTGTCATCCCTTTTAAGAAATCTAATACTGTATGCGCTTCTAAATCAAACCCAATCACTAATCCAGTTACAGTTACAATAGCAACTAGAGATGAAGGCACTGCTGTAGTCAATTTTGGCAAAAAGTGGATTATTGCCATGGTTAATGCAACTAAGCCAAGCATGATAATTAATGGATTACCTGTCATCCATTCTTGTCCGCCCATACCGTCTGGCACTTTAAACTGCCCTAGCTGAGCTAAAAATATAACAATTGCTAACCCGTTTACAAAACCAAGCATTACCGGATGAGGAACCATACGGATAAACTTACCGAGCTTAAATACACCCGCGAGAATTTGCAGTATTCCCATCAGCAACACAGTTGCAAATAGATACTCAACACCGTGATCAAGCACTAAACTTACCATGACAACAGCTAGTGCACCGGTTGCACCTGAAATCATACCAGGGCGACCACCAAAAATAGCCGTAATTAAACCAACGATAAACGCGGCATATAGACCAACCAAAGGTTCTACATTTGCAACAAATGCAAACGCAACAGCTTCTGGCACCAAGGCTAACGCCACAGTTAATCCAGATAGAATATCGTTTTTAGCA
The DNA here is from genome assembly GCF_014077565.1 of Pseudoalteromonas sp. 5Ae-yellow. Classification (NCBI taxonomy): domain Bacteria; kingdom Pseudomonadati; phylum Pseudomonadota; class Gammaproteobacteria; order Alteromonadales; family Pseudoalteromonadaceae; genus Pseudoalteromonas; species Pseudoalteromonas sp. 5Ae-yellow. The sequence continues at coordinate 44,540 of NZ_JACGWD010000017.1, read as the reverse complement.
GAGCTAGGCGCCCTACTGAGTAAGTTAAACATTGAGGTCCTCAAATGGTGTAATGGGTATCAAAAAAAGCGCTAAATTCTACCAAATTAGCGCTCAGTTAACAATTGTCATTATGTGGTTAAGCTAAACTAAAAATGGTTTAGCTTTTAAAAGAAGTGCTTTTACAAAGGAAGGGAAGTACTGCGTTTTACACATGTCATTGTTACATTAGAATGTACTTCTTGGACGTATTCTAAGCTTAGTAAATTATCGCGCACAAAATGCTCATACCCTTCTATGCCTTGTGAAATTATGCGTAGCATAAAGTCCATGGTACCAGCCATAGTGTAACACTCTGTTACCTCGTCGTAGCTCATGATCAGCTTTTCAAACTCAGCAAGATTCTTTTTACCGTGATTTGATAAACGCACATGTGCATATACAAGCATATCAAAGCCAAGTTTTTTCTCATCTAAAAGAGCCACTTTGCTTTTTATATAACCATCTTGCTCTAGCTTAGCGATTCGACGCCAGCATGGAGATTGAGACAAGCCTACTTTATCTGCAATTTCTGCGGTTGATAAACTAGCATCTTGTTGTAAAAGTGCCAATATTTGGCGATCTACGTGATTTAGAGACATTTTATTTCTTATTTATCAAATAAACTGGTTAAATTATACAGCCATTTTAAAACTCAGTCTGCTTATTTTTAATGTTTATGCAGTTTGTAAACTTAAAATAAGCAACTTAACCAAACTTACCACTTACAAAAGGATTTGTTTTCTTTTCAAATCCCACCGTAGTGTCGCTACCATGTCCTGCCAGTATTTTAGTATTATCAGGTAAGGTTAAAATATGCGTCTTAATCGACTCTATAAGTTGTTCACTGTTCCCCTTAGGGAAATCAGTGCGCCCTACTGAGCCTTTAAAAATAACATCACCTACAATAACGCACTCATAGTCTGGTTGATAAAACACTATATGACCGGGTGTATGCCCCGGGCAATGTTTAACTAAAAAGCTAAGTTTACCTACGCTCACGGTATCGTTATGGTTTAGCCAAATATCCGGATAAAAAGGCTCAATGGGTTTAAACCCGAACATTTGTGCTTGCATAGGTAAGTTTTCAAACCAGAAGTACTCCTCTTTTTGTGGGCCAGTAATTTGTACGTTAAATTGATTACGTAAAATATCAGCCCCACCCACATGATCTAAATGCCCGTGCGTTAACCAAATAGCACTTAACGCTAGTTTATGCTCATTAAGGACCGTTATTATTTTATCAGTGTCGCCACCTGGGTCGATAACCACAGCGTGTTTAGTTTCGCTACACCAAATAATACGGCTGTTTTGTGCAAAGGCAGTTACAGGTATAGTTATGATTTCCATATTAAATTTCTTTACTTTTTTGATCTGGAATAACAACTTCTTCTTCGAATGACATAAGTATTGGATACTTTAAGTACGCTTGATCATAAAATGGACTTTGCTCATATAACCAGTTTAATCGAGCTTCTGCGTCACTCGCGAATGATTTATCTTTAAGTTTTTCATCAAACTTAAGCGCAAGCTTTGGGTTATCTTTTAGCATTTGGCGTGCATACGGAATTAGCGCATAGTTTTCCATATATTCAGTACGCTGAAAAATAGTATTAAACTCACCCCACGCAAAAAATGAATCAGGTGCTTCCGGGTGCAATAAATGAACTGCTAATTCACCTGCTTTTTGTTGAGTATTGACTTGATACCAACCATCTAAATCTACATTTATTGCAGGGATATAATCAAAACTTGCTGACACTCTAAAACGGCCTTCAAATGGTGCTTTATCAAACGTGTAGTCTGCCACCTTTGCTACTTTTAAAGGTTGTGTGTTTGCCCCTTCAAGTTTATTAATAGAGACACCATGTAACTTTAGTTTCTTAATAATATTGCGATATACAGGCGGAATAAAAAAAGCTTTAGGTACTTCAACTGTATGTTGTACATCTTTTTGCCAATAAATAGGTAAGTCTGTATATGTATGTGCTTTACCCAAATACTTCACTTCATTTTGGCCTGAGAGCGCATTCATGCTTGATGAATACTCAATACCTTTAAACTTCGCAATCGTATCAGCTTGCTTGGCATAGCCACGCTTTACTATTAACTGTTTAGGAACAAATTCCTGTTCTTTTTTTACTGCATTAGCTAATTCATGACTGTGCTTTGATAGCGCAGTAATAGCACCATCTAAAAATACGTAAGTTCCTAATACACGTTGCTTGTAAGGCTTCAATGAATGATTTTCAACTAAAATAGTCGGTAATGACTTTAAATCACCCCAACCATTTGAAAAGCGCGGCGTAGCAACCCATCCCGCTAATCCTTTTTTAAAGTCGCGCTTGTCCATAACAAAAACAAGTGGCCCTGGCATGTGCCCTTGCTTAGCTAGCGTATCGTCAATCAGAGGTTTAAAAAACTGGTTTAGTGCATCAGAGACCGCAGGCGACTCGCTTGAAAATACCGGATTGTAGCCATAAGTCACATCGTATTGGTAATCTGCGCCGTCGGTTACGTGTACATCAATGTATAAATTTGGGTTGTAGTCGTTAATAACCTTTAAAACACTTCTAACTTCTGGGGTATCTAATTTAGTAAAATCGCGATTTAAATTAAGGTTATTAGCATTTGTCCTAAAGCCCATTTTTGTAGGGCCCCGTTGATTGATGCGATTGAATGCACTGCTACGTTCGTGTCCATCTACATTTAAAATAGGAATAAATAATATGTTTACCTTTTTTAAAATGTCACGGCGCTTACCCGTCGCTATATCTCTGAGTAACATAAACATGGCATCTTTACCGTCTATTTCACCAGAATGTATTCCTGCCTGGATAAAAATAGTTGGCTTAGTGCTATTAGCCATTTGCCTTGCTTCAAAAAAACCTTGCTCACTGGCAATCAACATTTTTATTGCACGCTTGCTATTACTATAGCCAATGGTTTGAGATTGAAACTGAGTAGGGTTTGCAGCAACTAACCTATCAACAAATGCCATTGTATTTGCATAATCTGGCGACGCTTCACCTGCTGACAGCTCAAAATCGGTAGTTAGCGGCCCTTGTTTTTGTAAAAGCTCTACGCTTTTCCCCTGCCACTCAATTAATGGAGGTAAGTGTGCGTCATACGCCACACTTGCAGATAAAACTAGTAAACTTGCAAACATAAAATTCTCTAACAAACGCCTTAATTATATAAATTATATCAACTAAATTTTTTATAATGAGGAAACTGCGGTGATTCAACAAAAAAATGCAGCCAACTACATGTCACTCATTCACACCTGTCTTTTAAGGCTATATAACATTATTAATGTACAGTAATTCATTACATAACTATTTATACCAACTCGTAAAAATACTTAATCAATTTAACGGATTACATCTGACGCTAACAGCGTAAAAATGTCTGATATACGTCTGCATGGATCCAGGAGAGTGAGCAATGATGGAGCAATTGCCAAGAACAACTAAATAGTGAATTTCGCCCTGCTCTAACGTATCTTTTTATCGATAAATAGAGCTCATATAAGCAGATGGGTATTAATTTGAGAAAACTAATTTAGCTCAGCTATAAAAAGTGTAAGTTATTAAATTACAGGCACAAAAAAAGGAGCCATAGGCTCCTTTTTAATACTTATATGAAAAAGCTTAAGCGGCTAGGCCTTCTTTTGCTTTTTCTACAAGCGCTGCGAATGCAACTTGGTCATAAACAGCGATATCTGCAAGGATCTTACGATCGATTTCTACAGATGTCTTTTTAAGACCATTGATAAAACGGCTGTAAGACAGACCATTTTGACGTGAAGCAGCATTGATACGTGCAATCCATAATTGACGGAAAGTACGTTTCTTCGCACGACGGTCACGGTAAGCGTATTGACCCGCTTTAGTAACAGCCTGGAAAGCTACGCGGTAAACACGTGAACGAGCTCCGTAGTAACCTTTTGCTTGTTTTAAAACTTTTTTGTGACGTGCACGTGCGACAACGCCGCGTTTAACTCTTGCCATTTCTAAAAACCCCTATTAAGCGAACGGTAACATACGTGAAACTAGACCATGGTCATTTTTATGAACCATCATCTTAGGACGTAGGTGTAACTTACGCTTAGAAGTTTTCTTAGTCAGAATATGACGAAGATGCGCTTGTTTACGCTTGAAACCGCCAGAAGCAGTCTTTTTGAAACGCTTAGCAGCGCCACTGTGACTTTTTAGCTTATAAGCCATTGCAATAACTCCAAATTGTATTGCTTTTAAATTAGTAAGCAGGCGTGAGATATATTTCTATAGCTCCACTTTTAGGCCTAACTTACTGCCATGTTCCGGTGAAGACCCAGCATAAATGCCGCAATCTTACTTTAAAACCGGTTAACTCAGGTGAATATTCGCATATTGCTTGCAGACCTGAGCTAATTTCGGTGCGTATTATCGCTTAAAAATTATTTTTTAGCAACAGGCGCCATCATCATAACCATTTGGCGGCCTTCAACACGATTTGGGAAAGACTCAACTACTGCAAGCTCTTCTAAATCGGCTTTGATACGGTTTAATAATTCTATACCAATTTCTTGGTGAGCCATTTCACGACCACGGAAGCGGATAGTAATCTTAGCTTTATCACCAGCTTCTAAGAACTTACGTAAGTTGCGAAGCTTAACCTGATAATCACCTTCATCCGTACCAGGACGGAATTTGATTTCTTTTATCTGGATTTGCTTTTGCTTCTTCTTCTGCTCTTTTAGTTCTTTGCTTTTTTCAAAGATGAACTTACCGTAGTCCATGATTCTACAAACAGGCGGCTCAGCGTTTGGACTGATCTCAACAAGATCAACACCCGCTGCATCGGCCATAGTTTGCGCGTCTTGTAATGACTGAATTCCAGCTTGTTCGCCTTCAATGTCAATTAAACGAACTTCTTGCGCTGTAATTTCTTCGTTAATACGATTTTTTTGAGCTGTTTGTTGCCCTTTCTTGCCGCCTCTAATAGTACGTTCCTCCAAGAATATCAATAATATAAGCGTGTAAATGGCTGTTTGTTAATGCCTTACACGCTCGATTTTTACTGTCGATTTTTAATTTCTTCACTAATTTTAGCTACAAAATCATCAACATTAAATTTGCCAAGGTCTTCACCTGTGCGAGTACGCACTGCTACTTCTTGTTGTTCAACTTCTTTATCGCCAATAACAAGCAAGTATGGAATACGCTTCAGTGTATGCTCACGGATTTTAAAGCCAATCTTCTCATTTCTCAAGTCAGCAGCGGCTCTAATTCCAAGTTTATTTAATTTTTGTACAACTTCTTTAACATAAGGAGCCTGTTTATCGGTAATATTCATAATTACCACTTGCTTTGGCGCAAGCCACGTCGGGAATAAACCAGCGTACTCTTCAGTTAAAATGCCAATAAAGCGTTCAATAGAACCTAAAATAGCACGATGTATCATTACAGGTGTACGACGTTCGTTATTTTCTGCTACATAAGTAGCGCCTAAACGCCCCGGTAATGCAAAGTCTAATTGCACTGTACCACACTGCCACGCTCTGTCTAAACAATCGTACAAAGTAAATTCAATCTTCGGACCGTAAAACGCGCCTTCGCCCGGAAGATAATCAAATTCAATATCGTTTAGCTTAAGTGCATCAGCTAAAGCAAGCTCTGCTTTATCCCACATATGGTCTTCACCAATGCGTTGTTCTGGGCGAGTAGATAGCTTAACTACAATCTTCTCAAATCCGAATGTTTCATATGTATCATAAACCATCTTAATACACGCTGACACTTCGTCCATGATCTGCTCTTCAGTACAGAAAATGTGAGCATCATCTTGTGTAAAGCCACGTACACGCATTAAACCGTGTAGTGCACCTGATGGTTCATTACGGTGACAACAACCAAATTCAGCCATACGAAGTGGTAAATCACGGTACGATTTTAAACCTTGGTTAAAGATTTGCACGTGACCAGGGCAGTTCATCGGTTTAATTGCATATTCACGTTTTTCAGACTCAGTGGTAAACATTGCTTCTGAATATTTTTCCCAGTGACCTGATTTTTCCCAAAGTGAACGGTCCATCATCATTGGACCTTTTACTTCTTCGTACTCATATTCGCGTAATTTTTCACGTACAAATTCTTCAAGCTCGCGGTAAATGCTCCAACCATCGTTGTGCCAAAATACCATGCCTGGTGCTTCTTCTTGCCAATGCCATAAATCAAGCGCTTTACCAATACGACGGTGATCGCGTTTTTCAGCTTCTTCAAGGCGCTTTAAATACGCTTTAAGTTGCTTTTTATCGCCCCACGCGGTGCCGTAAATGCGTTGTAGCATTTTGTTTTCTGAATCACCACGCCAATATGCACCCGCCACTTTCATTATTTTGAAGTTTTGGCAAAATTTCATGCTAGGAACGTGAGGTCCACGACACATGTCTACATATTCTTCGTGATGATATAATCCTGGGCGGTCATCTTTAGCGATGTTTTCGTCCAGAATTTCTATTTTGTATGTTTCGCCACGCGCTTCAAATGTATCGCGTGCTTCTTGCCAGCTTACTGTTTTTTTCACTACGTCGTAGTTGGTTTTTGCAAGTTGCAACATACGCTTTTCAATTGCTTCAAGATCATCTTGTGATAATGAATGTTCCATATCGATATCGTAGTAAAAACCGTTATCAATGGTAGGACCAATTGCCATTTTCGCGTCTGGGAAAAGTTGCTTAACTGCATGACCAATTAAGTGAGCACAAGAGTGACGAATGATTTCAAGGCCGTCATCGTCTTTAGCGGTAATGATCTCAAGACGAGAGTCTTCACAAATTTTATCACATGCATCAACACGGTCGCCATTAACACGACCCGCAATGGTCGCTTTAGCTAAACCTGGGCCAATATCGTTTGCAACATCAAGCGTGCTTACAGGGTTTTCAAAACTACGTTGACTTCCGTCTGGAAGAGTAATAACTGGCATTATAAATCCTTGCTACAGTGGTGACACCTACAATGTATCACGTGTATTTTTAATAAATTAAATGAGAATGACTCGACAACGCTTTTACGAATAAGCATTGACTAATAAATGTAGATGCAGAGTCTGTACAACTACAAAGATATATTGTCGCGTGCTGCGCATTTAATTACAAGTTTTAAGGGGTGAAATCCACCCGTTTTGAGCACAAAATGTAACTTTTAGAGCAAAAAAAATCATTTCATTAAAATATAAAATCATCAACGCACTAATTACGCACCTACAACTATACCCACACTCGCATTTTAATGTGTGTTGCGTATAATACTGCGTAATTAAGTTATTTTAGAGAATAGACATGAGAACATGTGGTGTAGAAATTACCGGTAGTGATGTACTACTTTGTATTTTAAGTAAAGATAATGACGTATTTGATATTCGCGATGTGCGCCAAACACGCTTTACCTTAGGTAACGGTAACGACACTGAAGTAATGCGTAAATTTCAATTCGATTTTGCAAAACTAATGCAAGATTACCAAATTGATTCTGTTGCAATCCGTGAGCGTCAGCCTAAAGGTAAATTTGCTGGCAGCGCAAAAGGATTCAAAATGGAAACTGCGATTCAATTAATCGACAATTTAGACGTACGTTTATTTACCACAACTGAAATTAAAGAACAGGTAAAGCGTAATCCTATTCCTATTGATTTTGAAGAAACAGGTCTTAAAAAGTATCAAGAAAATGCATTTGTAAACGCTTACGTTTACATAATGAAAAAAACATACCGCAGCGACGAAATGTAAATTTATTGCTCGTTTAAAAACGCGTACTTACATTGTAAGACGCGTTTTTTTGTGTCTAAAAAGTATTATTAGCTTTTATTAATCTAATAATACATTAGTCTAACTGCACTTCTCTTTGTCGACAATATGTGTTTATTTTAACTTTGTAGTTTACATAACTCACACACATTTTCATGGAGAGAGCAATGCACACACACACTACCCCGGTAAAAGAAGTAGAACAAATAAATCACTTGCCGTTACCCCAAAGCTATTTTAAAGGTATACAAAGCACACCTTTAACAAATTCGACTATCGGGGAGTGCTTTGACTTTATTGTCGACAAAAATCCAGAGGCGTTAGCTGTTGTAGTTCATCACCAGGGTATTCGCTTAACGTATAAAGAATTTCAAAAAGAAGTTAATCAACTTGCTATGGGGTTGCTGGCACTTGGCGTGAAACCAGGCGAGCGTGTTGGTATTTGGTCTCCTAATAATATTGAGTGGTGCTTAACCCAATTTGCAACGGCAAAAATTGGCGCAATAATGGTTTGTATCAACCCTGCATATCGCCCTAACGAATTACAATATGCCTTAAATAGTGTTGAATGCTCTACTCTAATCACAGCATCAAACTTTAAAGGCAGTGATTATTTAGAAATGCTCAATGGTTTGGCTCCAGAACTTGCAACTTGCGATAAAGGCACACTCAATTTAAAAGCACTGCCCACTCTTAAAAATATAATCCGCATTGGCGATGAAGCATCTCCTGGTATGTACTCTTTTAATGATGTTATTAACTTGCCAACATCGGCACATGAGCTTGAATTAAAAGCAATAGGTGCAAACTTAAATGCTGAGCAAGACATCAATATACAATTTACATCAGGCACAACAGGCAACCCAAAAGGCGCAACGCTCACGCATAAAAACATTTTAAATAATGCGCTATTCGTCGCCGAATCTATGCACTTTACGAGCGATGACAAGTTATGTATCCCTATCCCATTATATCATTGCTTTGCAATGGTATTGGGTAGCTTATTGTGTGTTAGTAAAGATGCAGCAGCCATTTACCCAGGCGATTCATTCGATGCAAAAACCACACTAGATGTAGTTCAACAAGAAGGATGTACAGCGCTGCACGGTGTACCTACTATGTTTATTAGTGAGCTTGAGCTAAGTAATTTTAACGATTATGACTTAAGTACTTTACGCACGGGTGTAATGGCAGGCTCTACATGCCCAGAGCAAGTAATGCGCAAAGTACAAACACAAATGAACATGCATCAAGTACTGATTGCTTACGGGCAAACGGAGTGCAGCACCATAAACAACATTACCGAAACAGACTCTTCAATAGAGCGGCAAGTAACGACGGTTGGCCGCGCACTTGCCCATACTGAGGTTAAAATAATTGACGAACTGGGTAACATTCAAAAAATTGGTCAACCTGGCGAAGTGTGTAGTAAAAGTGCAGGCATAATGCGCTGCTATTGGAATGACGATGCTAAAACAAAAGCCACAATAGATGACAACGGTTGGCTACACTCTGGCGATTTAGGTGTCATGGATACAGAAGGGTTTGTCACTATTGTTGGCCGCATTAAAGATATGATTATTCGTGGCGGCGAAAACATTTACCCGCGCGAAATAGAAGAAGTGCTTTACACCTACCCGGGCATTCAAGATGCTGCCATATTTGGTATAACAGATGAAAGGTATGGCGAGGAAGTGTGCGCTTGGATCCAACCAAAAGAAGACGCTGTGCTTGATGAGCAAGCAATTCGTGAGTTTTTAAAAGACAAACTAGCCTATTTTAAAATGCCACGACATATCCGTTTTGTAGAAAACTATCCAATGACAGTAACAGGTAAACTGCAAAAATTTAAAATGCGTGAGCAAATGCAAGAAGAGCTAAGCGACAAAGCCTTCTCCTAATTTTTCTCTACAAAAAATCTGAACTCTGAATAATAAATCTACCTCAAGTAACGATTAAAAAGCACAGCCAATTGGCTGTGCTTTTTGTATACTAAATTTATTATAAATCTAACATTCTCTTTTTTAAACGTTCTAAATCAATCGCACTCGAGCGCACTGTTAATTTAATGTGGCTGTATTCATATTCTTCTTTAACAACACTCATACTCGATCGGATTTCGCCCACAATACCTTTAGCTGTGTACGGGATAACAATCTCTTCTTCAATCATGTCCTCTTGAGCAATGCCAATAATGTATTTGTGCAATTTACTAATATCATCTGGATTACGCGTAGAGGTCATCATCGCATCAGGAAATTCATCCATTAGCGACTGCTGCTGCTCAGTACTTAATTGGTCTGACTTATTCAGTACTAATAATTTTTTGCTGCCTTCCACCCCAACTTCTGCCAGTACTTTATGTACTACTTCAAGTTGTGAGCGAAAAGAAGGATCTGAAGCATCTACAACATACAGCAATAACGACGCATCATGTGCCTCAGCGAGCGTTGAATGAAATGAAGCCACCAAATCATGAGGTAATTTTTTAATAAAACCAACCGTATCTGAAACCAATATACGTGGCTGCGTAATCGGGTACAGTGCGCGAACAGTGGTATCTAGCGTTGCAAAGAGTTTATTTTCGCCTTCTACATCACTACCTGTAATTGCGCGCATCATTGATGACTTGCCCGCATTGGTGTAACCAATTAAAGCCACTGAAAATAGCTCAGAGCGCTGCGTACGTCTGTCCATCATTACATCTTGAACACTAACAAGCTCACGCTTTAATTCTGCTAATTGATCGCGCACCTTACGGCGATTAAGCTCAAGTGTGGTTTCACCCGCACCTTTACCCATTTGGCGTTCTTTATCACCTGTTGATGTTTCACGAAGCCGTGGCGCGACATAATTAAGGCGAGCAATTTCAACTTGTAATTTTGCTGTTTTAGTACGCGCATGACGGCTAAATATTTCAATGATAATACCGGTGCGATCAAATACTTCTACACCCAGCTGGTTCTCAACATTACGCAGTTGAGAAGGCGTTAAATCGCAGTCAAATACCACTACATCGGCACATGCAAAATCAAGTTCGTCTGATGGAATTTCTGAGGATATTTCGGTTAAAGGGTCTTCATCAAGTAAATCATCTTCTTGCTCGTTTTCAACCACCCCTTTATTGCCGGTAAGGTGTGCTATTTCAGCTAGTTTTCCTGAGCCCAGTACATTAACTTTTTGGGTAGAACTTTGCTTTTGCGATTGCGTACCTACTACTTTAAAGCCTAACGTAGTTACCAAACGAGCAAGCTCTGCAAGCGATTCTGTTGCTTCGTCACCTTTAAATTGTGGTGTACTAATAGAAATAAGTAACGCATTAGGAAGTGATGGTTTTGCAGTTAGTTGCATAATTTTTTGTCTTAATGCACCTAAAGTGCAAACCTAATTTTCATTCGAAAGTAACTTGATCCTACGCTGTTATAGCCCAGCTTTATAGGGTTATAGTTCACTAATGGCGTTAATATTTAAAACTAACCATAATATACTCAATTTTATGGCTAGTTTTAAAATCACATTATATTAAAGCCTTATTGTTCAGCTTTAATATTAAACGACACCCTGCTCAATCATTGCATCTGCAACGCGCCTAAAGCCTGCAATGTTAGCGCCTAATAAAAGGTTTCCAGGCTCACCAAATTCTGTAGCGGTGTCGTTAGCGGTAACAAATATATTTTTCATAATTTGTTTTAGCTTTTCATCAACTTCTTCAAAGGTCCAACTTTGCATACTCGCATTTTGCGCCATTTCTAATTGGCTTGTTGCAACGCCGCCAGCATTGGCGGCCTTACCTGGCCCATACGCAATTTTTGCAGCAATAAAGCAATCAATAGCCTCTTTTGTTGAAGGCATGTTTGCGCCTTCACTTACTAATAAACAACCGCCGGATAATAAAGCGCTTGCATCCGCCTGTGTTAATTCATTTTGTGTGGCGCACGGAAAAGCAGCGTCGGCATTAAAGCGCCAAACAGCATGCCCATCTTTAGGGTAGTCATTTACAGGAATATAAATAGCATCGGGGTGAGTTTGTTTATATACGCTCAAGCAATCACGCGATTGCTCTTTCAAACATTTAATAAGATTTAAATCTATACCCGACTCATGATACACAGTGCCACGAGAGTCGCTGCAACTTACTGGTGTTGCCCTCATTTGATAAAGCTTTTCCATGGCATAAATAGCAACATTACCTGCGCCCGAGACCAAGCAGCGCTTACCTTGTAGGCTATCGCCACGCGCTTGCAGCATATAGTCAGCAAAATAAACAGCGCCGTATCCCGTGGCTTCTTTTCGTACAAGCGATCCCCCCCACAATAAGCTTTTACCTGTTAAAACACCTTCATAGCGCCCAGTCAAACGCTTATATTGACCAAACAAGTAACCTATTTCTCTTGCCCCTACTCCAATGTCTCCAGCGGGTACGTCGGTTGTAGGGCCAATATGGCGATAGAGCTCGCTCATAAATGATTGGCAAAAACGCATTATTTCAGCATCTGAGCGCCCTTTTGGATCAAAGTTTGCCCCGCCTTTACCACCACCGATCGGTAAACCTGTTAAAGCATTTTTAAATATTTGCTCAAACCCTAAAAATTTAATTATGCTGGCATTCACACTTGGGTGAAAACGTAAGCCACCTTTATAGGGGCCAAGTGCAGAGTTAAACTCAATTCTGTAGCCTTTATTTACCTGAATATTGCCTTCGTCATCAACCCAAGGAACTCTAAACATAATTTGGCGTTCGGGCTCAACTAAGCGTTGTATAATGGCATTTTTTTTGTATTTTTCTGAGTTTTCCAAGATAGGTTCGAGTGATTCAAGTACTTCTTCAACAGCTTGATAAAACTCGCATTGTGCAGGACTACTAGTTTTTAATTGTGCGATTGTGCTATGGATATAATTCATAATTATTCTTCCGTGTTAATAATAAAAGTATTTATCAGATGTTAAAGTAAACGTGATCAAGTTTATGATTCATGCTTTAAGGTCTTAATTTAATATAATTAACTATTACCTTAGCATGAAAAATTGAGATATTTAACGCGAGCTACGTGAATTATTTTTGATTGGAAGTTTGATTTTTATTTATTAAAGATGAATTTAAATTCACAGATTTAAAAACGGAACAGTGCCAAGTGAGTTTCTATATTTTCAAAAGGGAATTTTAGAAGTATTAGGTTAGGTGTGGGTTTGTTTAAAAATATAACAATTAATGGGTTTTATACTGCATTGCGCTCGCAAAAAACCCATTAACTAAAAGCTAATTAGCTAAAACCAGTTACTCAGCAGACTCTTCTGGACGGTGCTGCTTTTGTACGCCGGTTAAAAACAGGCGTAATATTTGATCGTTACAAATACGATAATGTTTGTTATCTATTTTTCGAGAAAATGCGCTTAACTCATGTTTACTTAAATCAAAATAAACAAGTGCAAGTGTTGCTATAACATCTTCTGCTTTCATGTTTAAAGCAATACGTAGCTTCATGAAAATAATATTATTATTTAGCTTCTTCTCAGGCTCTGGTTGCTCACCTTCGCGTTTGCCACGTTGGGTATTAATAAACCCATTTAAAAAGCTAGCAAACTCAGTATCACTTATTGGGGTAAAAGCCTCTTCACCTTCTTTAGTTAACCATGCAATTACTTGCTCTTTGGTGACCGTATGCTCTGCTGATGCAAAAACATTGACCATAGCAGTATCAGTTAAGTTAAAGGTGTAGCGAATGCGGCGTAAAATATCGTTATTAGTCAAAGTAAATCCCAAAGTGAGGTATAGCAACCAAGCAGTTATTGCTTAATTTTAAATAAGCACCTAGTTTAACAGGTTTACTAATACCACCCTATTAATTTTTATCTGAGCTTCTTATACCTAGTTACCAAGCACCTTGGCAGGATCTACGCGCGTTGCTTGCCATGCAGGATAAATAGTGGCAAGTATCGCAAGCACAAACGTAACAATCACTGTAATACCAATGTCTTCAAGTACTAATTTACTTGGTAAAAACTCTATAAAATAAACGCCCTCAAGTGGATTGGCTCCAAATAATTGGCTTATCCACGTAAAAAGCTCACTTATATTAAGCGCTAATACCACACCAATTAGTGTTCCTAGTGCCACGCCTACAAATGCTTGCATTAAGCCTTGCATTACAAAGGTGGCTAAAATAGTACTGTCTTTCGCGCCCATGGTTTTTAAAATTGCGATATTGCCTTGTTTTTCGCGTACTTCCATTACCAAGGAGGACACAATATTAAAACTGGCTACCGCTATAATTAAAAACACCACAATATAAACAATGGTACGTACCATTTGAATATCTTGATAAAGGCTGCCTTGGGTTCTAAACCAACTGGAAACATACACGTAGTCGTCAATAGTTTGGCCCACTTTTAGCGCTATTTGGTGCGCCGAAAACACATCATCAACACTTAACCGCAGCCCTGTTACTTGAGTTTCATCGTAACCCAATGTTTGCTGCGCTTTATTAAGATGTATAAACGCAGCGGTACTATCAATGGGGCCGCCCATTTCTATAACACCTGCAAGGTTAAGTGTTACGCGTTTAGGCGCTAATAATGACTGACCTTTTTGGCCTATTTGCGGAATAAGTAACGTAATGTTGTCGCCTACTTTTGCATCTAACTGTTTTACTATTTGCTTACCTAAAATTACATCGTCAAGGCCTAACTGGCTCACTAACTTACCACTAGTAAACTGATTTACCGCCGATACATTACTCTCGAGCGATGGCTCAACACCTCGAATTTCTATCGCTTTTAGCTGGCTTTTATATTGCGCCATTCCGTTAACGGCAATAAATGGCGCAGCCCCTGTTACATGCGGTTGTGTTTGTAAATCCTCTACCTTTTGCGGCCAATTTGCAATGGGTCTACTTGGTGCTACATATTCAACCTGCGGCACAACACTTAGCAATCTATGTACTAGTTGCTGCTCAAAACCATTAATTACCGACAGCGCCACAATTAAAACTGCGACACCTAATAAAATACCAATAGTCGACGCTTTAGCGATAAAACTAACAAAGCCGTTTTTTTCATCTTTGTGGCCTGAATAGGCTCTAAAACGTTTACTTAAAAATGCACTAAGCAACATGCTGCGACTCTTTAATAGCTAGTTTTCCATCGTCTAAATAAGCTATTTTGCCTAGCTTATCGGCAAGTTCTAAATCGTGTGTAACTACCACAAAACTGGTGTTTAAGCTTTGGTTAAGCTCATTAATTAAATCGTAAATTTTAATCGCATTTTGTTTATCTAAATTACCGGTTGGTTCATCAGCAAGCACAAGCGCAGGTTTTGTAACCAATGCACGGGCAATTGCCACGCGTTGGCGCTCTCCACCAGAAAGCGCAGACGGTTTATGCGAGCTGCGATGTGCAAGGCCTACTTTTTCGAGCATATCGAGCGCTTGAGCTTTGGCTTCTTTTGCACTCAAGCCTTTAATTAATAATGGCATAGCCACGTTTTCAACTGCGCTAAACTCCATTAATAAGTGATGAAATTGATAGATAAAGCCCAAATTTTTGTTTCTAAATGCGGCTTGCTCTGTTCGCGAAAGTTTTGCAACTTCTTGGTTTTTAATTTTAGCGCTACCTGAGCTTGCAGTATCTAATGTGCCAAGTATGTGTAAAAGCGTACTTTTACCAGAGCCAGAGCTCCCTACAATAGCGAGCATCTCACCTTGCTGCAGCGCTAAATCAACACCTTTTAATACTTCAACTTGGTTGCTGCCATCTTGATAAACTTTACTTAAATTTTCACAACTAATTACTAAATCATTCATAACGTAATACCTCTGCTGGTTTTACTTTTGCGGCTTTACGCGCAGGATATAAGGTAGCTAAAAAGCTCATAGCAATACTGGCAAACGCTATTATTACTAAACTCAAAATATCAAATTTTACCGGAAGCTCTATACCCGCCAATAAGTTTAAGCCCACTAATGCAAGTAGCTCATTTATATATAAACTAAATATTACACCTAAAAATGCGCCTATTGCGGTACCAATTACGCCGTTATATAAGCCTTGCACCATAAACACTTTTTGCACTTGCGAAGGTGTTAAACCTAACGTTTGTAGTATGGCTACCTCACCTTGTTTTTCGCTTACCATCATGGTCAGTGCTGATACAATATTAAACACAGCGACCAATACAATGAGGGCAAGCAACATAGACATAATGCGTTTTTCCATAGCAACGGCTGCAAATAGAGTACCTTGGGTACTGCGCCAATCACTGTAATTGTGATCTTTCAAAATACGTTGGCTTGCTTCAATAAATTCATCTAGTTCGAAAGGTTCGTGCAATGAAACACTTAAATTTGGTGCGGTGTTTTTATCCAGCTTTAACACCCGCTGTAGTGAAGCGCCACTCGTAAACGCAAGTGCCATATCTATCTCAGATCCGGTTTCATATATTGCGGCAACTTTAAATAAACGCTGGCTGGGTACTCGCCCAAGAGGTGTATACGTTGAAGCATTAGGCATAATAACGCGAAGCTTATCACCCACGCTAACGCCTAATTTACGACTCAAATAACGGCTTATAGCAATGTTGTAATTTTTGTTTAATACAGTTTTCCAATCGCATTGCACTATTTTATCGGTAATTTTATACAAAGAACCACTATCGTTATAAAGGCCTTGTAGTAAAACGCCGTGCAAGTCTTTATTTGTTTGCAAAATAGCTTCGCCGTGGCGATATAAGCTTACATGATCAACATAAGGAGATTGTTCGAGGTCGGTTTTTAGGGTGTTCATTTGGGTGGCAGTGTGTTTATCTGCGCTAACTTCAACATGCGGAATAAGTCCAAGCATATTGGTTTTGAGGCTATTTTCAAACCCGTTCATTACACTGCTTACCGTAAATAATGCCATTAAACCAATAGCGATACCGGCAATAGAAAAAAACGAAATAAACGATATAAACGCATTTCCTTTAGAGGAGCGACTATATCTAAGCCCTATAAATAAGCTAACCGGTTGAAACATATTATTTTTAACACTTATCGTAAAAGTATTGAGCAATAGTAGCACGAAAAAAGTGCCTTTGGGTATGGCGTAAAATGTAAGAAATAATTTATAAATCTGATACTTGGCTATATTTACAGCAATACATGTTTAACCATTAATTCGCGGTTAAGTTTTCAGCCCTTTAACTAAATAATCGAGCAATACCCGTACATTAGTGGCCACAAACTGCCTTGGTGGATATACGCCCCATACCCCTTCTTGCTGTGGTTGATAGGGTGTTAAAATAGGCACCAATTGCCCTGAGTTAATTTCGTTTTCAATGTAGTAGTCTGGGAGTTGTACAATACCGAGCCCCTTTTTTGCGCCATCCACCAGCGCCCAACCACTATTACACTGTAGCCGCCCTGCTATTTTAATGTGTTTATCGCGCCCATTTTCGTTTACGCGCCAGTAGCTACTATTCCCAATTAAACATTCATGGCTGTTTAGCTCGCCTAAAGTATGCGGCTCACCAAATCGCGTTAAATACTGCGGTGCAGCGCACATAATAAAACGCCGCGCACTTAACCTACGCGCTTTTAAGCTCGAATCTTTTAAGTGCCCTAGCCTTATGGCTAAATCAAATCCGCCCTCTAATAAGTTTTCTTGCTCGTTACTTAGTGTGGCAACAACTTCTACCTCGGGATGATCCTTCATAAAATTATGCACTATGGGCATAATGAACGTTTCCCCATACATAACAGGGGCTGTGAGCTTAATTTTACCCTTTGGTGTACTTTGTTGCTGAGCAAGACCTTGAGTTGCCTCGTCCATAGCGTGTTGTAAGTGCTTTATTTGATGTAAGTACACTTCGCCTTCTTTGGTTAAAACCACTTTACGGGTTGTACGGGTTAAAAGCTGGGTATTTAAACGTTGCTCAAGCGCTGTAACATGGCGGCTAATATGCGCAACCGAAAGTCCAAGCGTTTTTGCAGCCGCAGTAAAGCTGCCCTCCTCCCCTACAGCTATAAACTCATCTATTCCATTCCAACGCGTCATTATTACCATGCTGTAAAAGTGTTTTAATAAAATTGAGATTATCATTGTTTGAGAAACAAATACAATAGCTACATTACCCAAGCAAATTGGGTCTACAATTATTATCTAACCACTACAAAGGATAAACACATGTCAGAATTTATTAAATCAAAAGCAGCTATTGCTTGGGGTCCTAATCAACCACTTAGCGTTGAAGAAGTTGATGTGATGATGCCTAAAAAAGGCGAAGTAATGGTAAAAATTACCGCTACTGGTGTATGTCATACCGATGCATTTACTTTATCAGGTGATGATCCTGAAGGTATTTTCCCTGCTATTTTAGGCCATGAAGGCGCAGGCGTTGTATACGCAATTGGCGAAGGCGTAACCAGTGTTGAAGTTGGGGATCATGTTATTCCTCTATACACTGCTGAATGTGGCGTTTGTAAAATGTGTACTTCTGGTAAAACTAACCTATGTTCTGCTGTGCGCGAAACTCAAGGTAAAGGCCTTATGCCAGACGGCACAACACGCTTTTTTAAAGACGGCCAACCAATATACCACTACATGGGTTGCTCAACGTTTTCTGAGTACACAGTGCTTCCAGAAATTTCACTCGCTAAAGTAAATAAAGAAGCCTCTTTAGAAGAGATTTGTTTACTAGGCTGTGGTGTAACAACAGGTATGGGCGCAGTAACAAACACTGCAAACGTAAAACCTGGCGACACAGTAGCAATTTTTGGCCTTGGTGGTATTGGTTTATCTGCCATTATTGGTGCAAAAATGGCAGGCGCTGGACGTATTATTGGTGTTGATATTAACACCACTAAATTCGATTTAGCGACAAAACTTGGTGCAACTGATTTAATTAATCCAAAAGATTTCGACAAGCCTGTTCAAGAAGTGATTGTTGAAATGACTGACGGTGGCGTTGACTACTCGTTTGAATGTATTGGTAATGTTGATGTAATGCGCTCTGCGCTTGAGTGTTGTCATAAAGGTTGGGGTGAGTCGGTAATTATTGGTGTAGCCGGTGCAGGCCAAGAAATATCAACCCGTCCGTTCCAACTGGTAACTGGGCGTGTATGGCGTGGTAGTGCATTTGGTGGCGTTAAAGGTCGCTCGCAACTACCTGAAATAGTTGAGCGCTACATGGCGGGTGAATTTGCGTTAAACGACTTTATTACTCATACAATGAGCCTTGAACAAATTAACGAAGCGTTTGATTTAATGCACGAAGGTAAAAGTATTCGTACAGTAATTCATTACTAATAAGCACTTAGTAAACGACTTAATAAAAAGCCGTAAAACCTAAAGGTTTGCGGCTTTTAAGGATTATTATGTTAGAGAATATCTCAAGTACAAAAGTAGCTGGTGGTTGGCATAAGCAATATACTCACCCTGCAACAAGTACACATTGCACTATGCGCTTTGCGGTGTTTTTACCACCAGGTGCAAGTGAAACAAACAAAGTACCGGTACTTTATTGGCTATCAGGTTTAACCTGTACCGACGAAAATTTTATGCAAAAAGCCGGTGCATTTAAAAAAGCAGCAGAGCTGGGTATTGCTATTGTAGCGCCTGACACCAGCCCACGCGGCGAAAACGTACCCAATGAAGACAGCTATGACTTTGCACAAGGCGCGGGCTTTTACGTAAATGCCACGCAAGCTCCTTACAACACTCATTTTAATATGTACGATTATGTTGTTAGTGAATTACCAGCACTTATTGAACAACATTTTCCGATTACAAGCACAAAAGCAATTAGTGGTCACTCTATGGGCGGGCACGGTGCATTAATGGTTGCACTTAAAAACCCGACTTCGTTTGTAAGTGCCTCGGCTTTTAGCCCTATTGTAAATCCGATTGAATGCCCTTGGGGTGTAAAAGCATTTTCTGGCTATTTAGGAAATGATAAGGCGCTTTGGGCACAATATGATAGCTGCGAGTTGATGAAAAACGCAGAGCAAGCTCATTACTTACCTATGTTAGTGAGTCAAGGTGATGCTGATGGCTTTTTACAAGAGCAACTTAAGCCAGAAAACTTAGTCGCTATTGCTGATAAAAAAGGCTACCCACTTACACTTGAAATGCAAGCAGGCTACGATCATAGCTACTTTTTTATAAGCAGCTTTATTGACCAACACTTATTATTTCATCATCAGTTTTTAACTGCATAGGCTCATTAATGTGTAGGGATGACTTTTCTAACTCTACACACTCTTTCAATACTTTACTCACTTGCCTGCATACTTGTACCGTATTGTTATTGCCCTTACCTTTAATAAATTCAACTATAGCCATATCGGCTTCAACACCGAGTTTAGTAAAGCTAAAGCCCTCTTTATCTTTTACAACAGGCCCCGCATTTACTGGGCCAGGTTGAGAGCGCGCTGCCCCATCTAAAATTATACCCGCAGCAGCGCAACCAATTAATACATTTGAAAATAGAATAATCAAAAAAGTACGCATTATTAACCCCACCAATATAATTACCTAAATTATATACAACTTTAAAAATAGCATTGTAAATAAATGTAAGCCTTAGTGCTTAAATTCACGTATGAACTCTTTAATAAAACCAATTAATTGCAATATAAATATAATTAAAAAAGGAAGCGCTCCAATAATAGCAACGCTTCTGTTTAATGGTTCATTGTTTTGTACTAACAAAACAAAAGCGCATAAACCTAGTGCAAACGACCAAACATACAAGCTCCATGTTTGAGCTTCACTTGCACCACTTAATTGGCGAATAACCAAAATAGCTGAGTCTGCTGATGTGGCTACAAAAATGAGTAGAAGCAATAAACTTGACCAAATTAATAGACCGCCTTGCCAGCCTAATTGCTCGAAAAATACAAACAGCCCTTGCGTATAATCGGCTTTAATAGCCTCTAAAATGCCTGCATTGTGAGTTTGATCCCACGCAATTGCAGAGCCCGAAAACACACTAAACCATATAATAGTCACAAAGGTTGGTACAAATACGACACCTAAAATGTATTGCCAAACCGGCCGTCCTTGGCTAATTTTTGCCAAAAACACACCAACAAACGGGCCCCAAGCTAACCACCAAAAATAGTAATTGTATGTCCAACCTGTTGCCCATGCGGGGTCATTAAGTACGCTTTCAAACTGCCATGTACCTGTGGTTATGAGCTGAATGTAATCCCATGTACCGCCTACAGCTATGTCTATAATTGGCTTTATAGGCACAAAAATTAATAGCCATGCTATAAGTGCAAATGCTAAAAACACATTAAATTTACTAAGAGTTTGAATTCCTTTTTTAAGCCCCAACTTTGCAGAAATGGTATAAAGCAGCGCAATTAAAAAAATTATAATAACCCCCGAAAATAAAGCCGATTCAACCCCTAGCTCAAGCTCGAGCCCTTTACGCAGTAATAAAGTTGAATTAGCAATTGTGCCCACGACACCAAAAAATATTGCAAGTATGGCAATTAATTTAATGCTAAAGCTCAGCTGTAACTGCCAAGCCCGATTAATAACGCCTTTAGTTGCACTGATCACAGGAGCACTAATATCGCCCGCTTTACCACTATTGCGAGTAAGCCCACCTAATACCAAGCCAAATACTGCATAGAGCGCCCATGCATGCGCGCCCCAATTAACTAAGGTAAGCGCCAAACCACTTGTTTGGTGGTTGGGATACAAGCTTTGCTTTAAAGGCGAGTTAACCGTGTGTAGTGCAGGCTCTGCTACTCCCCAAAATATAAGTCCTGAGCCCATCCCTGCTGCAAACAACATAGAAAGCCAACCAAGGTACTAAACTCAACAAGTGCTAGCGCTCCTCCTATTTTTCGTTGCCCTAATGGGCTTATAGCAATAGCTATCACAGAAAAAAGTAACAAGTTTACCAATATAAAAAATGGCGACCCTAAATAACCTAAAATTTTATTAATAGCGGGTTGTAAGTGCTCTGTGAGTAATTCAGGAAATAAAAAAGCAATAACAGATAACCCAACGCAAAATAGTAAGGCTGTTTTTTCAAGCTTAGTGGGTGTGCTTAATGTTTTATTTAAAGGCAAGAGATTCACATAGGTGTCTTTTAGTCTGGATAAAAGAATACGGGGCTTTAAAACTCAGATCAAATTAACTATCGCGTAAAATAGTAATAAAAACATGTAAAAGTTTCCTCAATAGTTCTTGTTAAATACAGGCATTAAAAATAACTCATTGATTAATAGTCATTTATTCCATGGCTTGCTGTTTGCTTATTATTAACAAAGTTAACCAGCACAGGCTCAGTAATGGAAATTGATTTACAGTGGAATGAAATCATCGATAACTTAATACACTTAGGTATTGCATACCTACTTGCACTACCCATGGCTTACGACAGAGAGCGTAGTAATGATGGCGCAGGCCTTCGTACCTTTCCTCTTGTTGCTGTTGCATCGTGTGGGTATGCATTAATTGCTATGTCGGTTTTAGATGGCGCAGAAGCTCAATCAAAAATGTTGCAAGGCATCATTACTGGTATTGGTTTTATTGGCGGTGGCGCAATTTTGAAAAATAACAAATCAACCTCCGGCACAGCAACCGCAGCAAGTATTTGGAATATGGGTTTAATTGGTATAGCCGTAGCGTACAGCCGCTACGAAATAGCAATTTTACTTGTCATTATTAACTTTATAACGCTTAGGTATGTAAAAAAGTTTAAGTAATTTATAAACGGAGTGACTTATTCAATAGGCATTAAAAAAGGCGCTTAAAAAGCGCCTTGCTAACAAGTATGTGTGCTTAAAACATATCTTGATAGGAATTTGTTGTGCTAAACGTAATTGCTTTTTTAAAGCCCGGTAACTGAATACTTTGCTCGTCTATTACAATGTCGTTGTCGTCAATAAGTCCGTCGCCAAAGCGGTAAATAAGCTCATATTGGCCTAAATCAGCTTGAGCTTGATACATTTGTTGCGCGGCTTTAATTGCCATGTTTTTCTGCGCGTAACTACTCATAACTTCATCGCCATGGCGCTTAGCGAGCATTTGCATTGTTACTTTTGGTGAAAGTACGGTAGCTGTTGCATTATTACCGCCAAAGCCTTTTGAATTTATAAAAGCAATATCCATATCAGCGCATTCGTAATGGCTATTACGAATATCAAGATGATCGGTGTAAACATCATCAGCCACTTTATCAATTGTGGTAATACCCGGCATAATATTATGGCTAAATACACCTAAAGCTATCGCTAATTGGTCGCCACTTGCAGGAGCTATAGTATGACCAACATAGGCTTTTGGCGCTGTCACTTTCCAATTATCAATAGCGAACGTTTGTGCCACTTTGTGATATATCAGCGACTCTGTTACGCGGTTTAGTGGTGTACTTGAGCCATGCGCTAAAATAAAGCTACGTTCTTGCAAAGCTTCTTTGCCTAAAAGGCTCGTTGCTAAAGCAGCCGATTTAGCCATGGTAATATAGTTACCAGGACCAGGTGACGTGATTGATTTTTTTATGCCATCTGCATTTACAAATACATCCGGTACGCAGCCCATAATGTCAGCGCCTAGTTCAAGGGCTAAGGCATCGTCCATTAAAATAGCAACTTGTGCGCCTTCACCTAATGTAAAGCCGCAGTTGTCGCCAAATGGGCGGCTACTTTTGCGATAATCTGGTTCTTCATCACTTGATAAGTTATCTAAACGGCGCAAACCTTCAACATTTGCAAGTGCGCTCATGTTACCAAAGCCTTCAATCACTTCTGGTGTAATAGCACATTCAACACTTGCGACAACCGCAACACGTGTACGCCCTGCCTGTATGTC
The DNA here is from genome assembly GCF_014077565.1 of Pseudoalteromonas sp. 5Ae-yellow. Classification (NCBI taxonomy): domain Bacteria; kingdom Pseudomonadati; phylum Pseudomonadota; class Gammaproteobacteria; order Alteromonadales; family Pseudoalteromonadaceae; genus Pseudoalteromonas; species Pseudoalteromonas sp. 5Ae-yellow. The sequence goes on along the minus strand of NZ_JACGWD010000017.1, from coordinate 20,923 downwards.
GTTAACCGCTGCACGTAAGTTGTATAAAAACGTAGCACAGGCGCCCGAAGTCGAAAACGTAGTCCCTACATTGCCCGTAACATACGCGTTAATAAAGTCGGTCGACATTGTATTTAAACCCAGTGCTAACTGCTTAGTGCTAACACGGTCGCCTTGTTGGCGCGCCTTTACTAAACCGCCTAAGCCTTTGTCGTCCATTTGGCCAATTACTGATGCTGAATAGGTACCAATTTTATCTGGCTCTACGCTATTCATAATATGCTGCCAATCAAGCCCTGTTGATTTAATAGCATCGGTAGCTGCAAAAATAGTAGCTTGCAAACCACGAGGCTGATAGCGGCTGTTATACATAACAGATGGATCAAACCCAGTCGGGAATTGCCCTGCAGATTTAATTGGATTATCACGTGTTGAGTCATGCTTAACATCTAAGTCGGCTGCAATAGTTACTTTTACTTTTTTGCCTTCAAGTTCTTCAACTTGCCAGCTAGCTGGAACAGGTGTAGGTAAGTCGCGAGCACGCGTTTCAAACACAATTGCGTTATCGCTTGATGCGTTTAGTGTCATTTTTTGCTGCCACGGTGTGGCATCTGCATCAAAGTGTTCTTTTTCAATTTTACGAATAAGCGTACCAGCAATAATTTGCTCACCAAAGCGTGCTTCTATGTCGCTTTGCTCAACATTATTACCTTGTGTATCTTGTAATTGGCCGTTTACAACGCTTACTAGATTCATCAGTGTGGCGAGGCCTAAGAATGTTTCACTGCGATCTTGAGCATTTAAACTATCTAACACGATACGGCGATAACCTTGATGAAAAGAAGTACGGCCAGCGGCGTTAATGCCACCCATGCCTACTATAACGGGTAATGCTGTCATAATTTACCTTTAAAAACGTGTTATTAGAAGAACAGGCAGTTTAAATGGATTATGCACTATGCATTGTGCTTTAATAGCCAAATATTCAGCACAAAAGGCCAAAATATACTGGTCGGAGCATTTATATGACTGAAAAAAACACTAATCCACCACTAAACATTGCTATAGCGGTATATCCGCATTTATTAGTTACCAGTTTAACGCTGCCTATTGAGATGTTAAGAGCCGGCGAGGCCTTTGCTAAAGGCCATCTTGATAAGCAAAGCTTTAGACCGCTTGCTATAAATTTAGTGGCTAAAAATGCTGAATTTATACCCACTCGCGCAGGCCTTGCGATAATTCCTGATTGCATAACAACTAACGCCCCCTACAGTGATTTAATTATAGTGCCCGGAATTTGGCGAAACCCGCGCCCTGTAGTGCGTACAAATCAAGGCGTAGTTGATTGGCTAAGCGAGAGCTTTAGCGCAGGCAGCCATATAATTGGTGTAGGCACTGGCAACTGCTTAGTAGCTGAGGCTGGCTTACTTGATGGGCACCCTGCTACAACCCATTGGCACTACGCCAATCAATTTAGCCACGACTACCCGTTAGTGCGTTTAAAACCCGACTTTTTTATAACCCAATCAGAACGCATGTACACCGTAGCAAGCCTTAATGCCCTTGCAGATGTGATCGTACATATTATTAGTCAGTACTATGGAAAAGCCGCCGCTCAACATGTAGAGCGAAACTTTTCGCACGAAATACGTAAACCCTATGAAGATCAACGCTACTTAGAAGGTGCAGTTGACCGTCATCCCGACGAGCTAATTGCGCAAATTCAGTTTTGGCTAAAAACCAATTTAGCCACCGAGTTAAACCTGCAAGAAGTCGCTGCCCAATTTAGCTTGAGCTACCGTACTTTTACCCGCCGCTTTAGAGCCGCAACGAACCAAAGCCCTATTGAGTATTGGCAACAATTACGCGTAGAAGGTGCGAAAGAGTTATTAGCATCATCAAATTTATCAATTCAAGAAGTGGCTTTAGAAGTTGGATATAACGACCAAGGGCATTTAACCCGCGTGTTTAAAAAAGTATTAAGCCAAACACCCAGTGGCTACAGAAAAGTAGTTAGGAGAAAGTTGTTTGGCTAACCAGCGACGACACTCTAAATTGGCATTTTTTTATACATAAATTATACTCTTATCAATAATATAATTTACGCCATACCAAGGTAACTGCATGAGAGATAAACTTAGTAAGCACCTTTTTGATCCACAAAGCGATGCTTCTATTGAATCAAAGTTATTAAAGTTACTTTCACTTGTACGAAAACATTTAAGTATGGAAGTCGCGTTTATTTCAAAATTCACCAATACTGAGCGCGTTTTTAAAGTGGTAGATAACCAAACTACAAATACATGCGTATCAGTAGGTAATTCAGATCCAATTTGCGAAACTTACTGTAAAAAAATATCTGATAACGAGCTAGAACAAATAATCCCTAATACTCTTGAGCACCCAATAACCCGCAACATGCCAGTCACAGAAAAGCTAAATATTGGCTCTTATATTGGTGTACCCATTATTTTATCCACCGGAAAAGTTTATGGAACTTTTTGCTGTTATAAAACCGTATTAGACAATGCCCTGAACGACAAAGATTTGTCATTTCTTAGGCTCATTTCTGAAATAGCTACTGAGTTAATCGAAAAAAAAGTTCAGTCTGACATTTTAAATAATGAGTCAAAGTCGCTTATTGAAAATATTATAAAAACAAACGATATTACGATTTATTTTCAGCCCATATTTAATTTATCAACCAACCAACTTTCGGGTTATGAATCTCTGTCACGCTTTTTTATTGAACCCTATAAAACACCTGATATTTGGTTTGAAGATGCTGAAAAACTGGGTCTAGGAGAAGCATTAGAGATACTTGCTATACAAAATACATTACATTGCTTAGATCAATTTGATGAAAAAGCTTATATCACTATAAATACTTCACCTCAGCATATTTTATCAGGCTCAATAGACAAAGTATTACAAAGCATCGATTGTAATAGAATAATTTTAGAAGTGACTGAACATTCACCTATTTTAGACTACCAAGCGATGCGAACTGCACTTCAACCATTAAGAAGCAAAGGCGTAAGATTAGCTATAGATGATGTTGGAGCTGGCTATTCGTCTTTTCAACATATTTTAGAATTAGAGGCAGATATCATTAAGTTAGATATAAGCCTCACTCAAAATATAAATAAAGACAGTAGAAAGTTTTTATTAGCTAAGGCACTATGCGGATTTGCCAAAGCAATTAATTGCTCAATAGTTGCAGAGGGAATAGAAAATCAAGAAGAATTAAGTACGCTGAGAAAGCTGGGCGTTGATAACGTACAAGGCTATTTTATTGGGCGCCCAGCTCCTATTGAAGATGCCATCCAATATCAAACAATTACGCTATAATTAATAAACGCCACTTTTAGTGGCGTTCTGATTCGTTAAATTCTTTTCGATAATAGCGCTTTTGATAGTTTTTTACTTTAGTGTGTACGCCTTTGCTTAAGCTTTTAAATTTAGCCTCAAGTACGTCTACACCGTATAAAATACCGACCACCAGCACAGAAAGCTTAATAGCTGCGCCCAAGTTTTCGGTGGCTATCATTACACCAATAGACGCTAACACCCAAATGGTTGCTGCCGATGTTACTCCTACCACAGCGCCGTCTTTAGCTAGCATTACGCCTGCGCCCAAAAAGCCAATACCAGTAATTATTTGTCCCACTACGCGAGAGTGGTCAATTACATCGCCTTGTAAATTAAACGCGGTCGATAAAAATAAATAGGTACCTAAAGTAATTAACGCAGAAGTACGAATACCCACAGGTTTGCCACGTAATTGGCGCTCAATACCAATAATAGCGCCACAAAAAGCCGCAGTACCAATAGCTGCCCACGAATACGGGGCTACATCAATTAAATCTAAAAAAGTCACTGTTAACCTTATATTTTATTAGCTATAGCCACCGCCGTTCTTAAACGTTGGCTACCAAACGCTGACATTTTACTAAAATCACTTCGTGCAATAGGTACATATTGGCAATCTATTGCGAGCTGTTTATCGTTACCGGGCTCACAAAACGGATCGTGAACATACACGCAGTGCTCATCAAGGTGCGTAACACACACCCAGTGTGGCGATTTTTTACCATCAAAACTGTATGTACTAATTAATAACAGCACACTAAAGCCTTTACTTAACCACTGCTCAATATGCTCAAGCTCTACATCTTTATGCGTAAGCGGTATATTTGCCTGTGCAATACCATCTACAAATTGCTGATGCACGGTGGCAAGTACCACTTTTTTGTTTTCGTTGCGTACGCCATCTAAAAACAAAGGCTCTGTGGTATTAACCATTACTTCGCTTTTAAAACCACGCTTATTAGCCCCAAGTGCCAAACCAAACGGATGGCAACCACCATGACCCGAGGTCATAAAAATGGTGGTACCTTCACGCCAAAGTGCCAGCTCATGTGATTGAGTAAGCTCAGTTGTTGGCTCAAGTGCACCCATTGCCATTAATAGCGCAGCAGGCCCACAAGTAAACTCGGTAGTTTGCTGATACCACGGCGTTAAACGCGCCACTTTTAACTCACTCGTTTGTCGAATGTTTTTTTGCATTCGTAGTGCGTCACTGTGGTCATCGTAATAATCGCTATATTGACCAAACACTCTGTAACCTAAGCTTTTATAAAGCCCTATCGCACCTTCGTTATTTACAGCCACTTCTAAACGAAGGTAAATACGCCCTCGCTCATACGTTTCTTTTTCAAGGCTAGTAAGCAATGCCTTTGCAACGCCCTTACCTTGCATTGTGGGTTTTACCGCGAGCGAATATAAACGCGCTAAACGCGTCCCTTTATGGCACCACACTAATCCATATCCACATACTTGCTCGCCATTTTGGGCAACGAGTAAAATACCGTGTTTTGCACTAAGCCAGCGTTTTAGACTACGCGGACTTAATTTATCGTTATTAAAGCAGGCGTTTTCAACGTCAATCAGTGCATTTAAATCACTGCTAAGCGCCTTTCGAATAACAAGGTTGCTCATGTTATTACCCACGGCCTCGTGCTTCTAAGCGTTGTTTAAACTCATCCATAATGATCATGTATAGCTCGTCGCCTAAATAGCCGTCTTCTACTTTGTGATCAATACTTGGGTTATCGTTTACTTCAAGTACATATGCTTTGCCTTGATGCTCTTTAACATCTACGCCATATAAACCCCTACCCACTGTTTTACAGGCTTTTAATGCTGCATCTAATACCGCTTTTGGTAACTCAAAGGTTGGTAGAGTTTCAAAGCCACCAGAGAAAAAACGTTTAGCGTCGTGGTTATAAATTTGCCAATGGTTACGCGCCATTAAATAGCGGCATGCATAAATTGCACGGCCATTTAACACACCCACTCGCCAATCGTATTCGGTATACATGTATTCTTGTGCAAGCACTAATGCGCTATATTCAAACAGCTCTGTAAGCTTAGCGGCAAGCTCATCACGGTTTGAAACTTTAAACACACCTTTTGAGAACGACCCTTCAGGCATTTTTAAAACAAGCGGATACGTAAACGCTTCTTCTAATTGCTCAAGCGTTTCATTTGCTTGATCAGCCACTACAACCGTTTTTAAACTTGGCACTTTTTGATAATTAAATGCATCGTGTAAATACACTTTATTACAACAACGTAAAATAGACTCAGCATCGTCAATAACCACTAAACCCAGGCTTTGCGCTTTGCTTGCAAGGCGATACGTTGGATGGTCAATCGCTGTAGTTTGGCGAATAAATAACGCATCAAACTGGGCAATGTTATCAATTTCGTCAAAGCTTAATGCTTGTGCATAAATACCGTGTTTAGCCGCTGCTTTAATAAAACGTGCAATGGCGTCTTTGTCACTCGGTGGTACTTTTTCGTTATGATCAACAAGTATTGCCATGTCCCATCTAAAACGACGTTGCACAGAACTAATACGCCACTGCGTTTTAGTAAAGTTATCTAGCTTGGCTACAAATTCGCTGTACTGCTGCTCGCTTAAAGACGACATCGAGCCTTGTTGCAATAATCCTTGTTCATCAACAAATAAAATAGGCGCTGGGTATTGTTTAAATACCGACTTTGCTGCTTTTGATTGTAAATCGTTTTGGGCATTACCAAAGTAAAGTGTGCCGTCTATTTGACCCACATTTAATATAGGAGCTTGGCCACTACGAAGAGCATTAATGGTTTTTACACTGGGTAAAACTTGGTGCTTGCGCGCCTCTGCAAGTAATGAGCAATAGTAACCTTTGCTCAAGTATTGGCTTGAGTCGCACAGATTAATAATGCGTGTTTTTGGTTCGTTATGTTTTGGGTAATCACGTAAGTAGGTATTAAACGTAATTACATTTTCGAACGATTGAGCAAGCGTTTGCTCGTTGTTATCAACCACAATTAAGGTTTTAAACACGACTTTTCCTAGTTAAGTCAAAATATAAAAAGCATGCTTAGTAAAATACTAAGCATTATAAATAGAAACACCCATCGTACTAAGTGGGCATTGCGCGAATCACTTAATATGATGGGTGCTTTAACAGGTACCTACTGTACGAGTTAGCGCTTAAATTGCTTAAGCGACATGTGCTTTATATGCCCTTTTTTAAAAACGCACAAACGAGATATTTTTAGCGTGAAGATGAAAAATATTGATTAACTAATAATGCAGATTAAAATACGCAAAACAACACCTTATGAGAGTTAAAAATGTCGCTGCCTGCTTGCCCAAAATGCCAATGTGAATATGTTTACGAAGACCAACAACTGCTTATATGCCCTGAATGCGCTTATGAATGGAACCCAAATACTGCACACGATGAAGACGCAATTTTAGTAAAAGATGCCAACGGCACTTTACTTAATGATGGCGATAAAGTGACCGTAGCCAAAGATTTAAAAATTAAAGGCAGCTCGCAAGTCATTAAAATTGGCACAAAAGCGGTGGTTAGAAGAGTGCTTGATAAAAAAGATCACGAGCTAGATTGTAAAGTAGATGGCATTGGCGAAATGATGGTAACAGCAAAGTTTGTAAAAAAGGCTAACTAGTAGGTCGGATAAATGGCGAAGCCATGCTATCCGACGCGTAATAAAGGCCAAAGTTATTTCATTCAACAATAAACTTTTGTACAAAGCTAAAGTGTATCATGTTGCTATGGCTTTGTCGGATGGCGCTTCGCTTATCCGACCTACATCTTAATTATGTGTATCTTTTCACCACACCAGTTACTCGTATAAATCCCTTGCTTTACGGCTCTGTGAAAACTTGAATAAGGCCAATCAACTACTCGACTAACTAGACCATGCTTTAGCGGATTAAAATGAACATAGTTAACATGGTGCCAATAATCATTATCATCCCTGATGGTATGTTCCCAAAAACGGCGTTGCCAAATTCCTCGCTCATTTTTACGTTTTCTTGTTTGAGTTAAAAACTCTGTTTTTGGGAGTGATTTTGAAAATCGCTTTTTAATTTCTCGCCAGCGCCCAGAATAATCCGTATCGTTGTCTGGCAAGGTTAAAACCGCATGAAGGTGATCGGGTAGCAAAACCCATGCATCTATATAAAATGGCCTTTGGGATTTAACAACGCGGATAGACTCTCTTAATAAATCAATATGCTCAACTAACAACGATTTATTACGGTCGAGCAAATTAACAGTAAAAAAATATGACCCTCCTTTTACATAATTCCGACGATATTGCATTGTATGTCCACTGTATTATTTGTTACGCATTAGCTAAATAAAGCGTAAATTTAAGATATATACAACATTGACGTAGGTCGGATAAATGGCGAAGCCATGCCATCCGACAATAGATTTATGAACAAAGGTAATAGTTTATCGTGTTGGTAATTAGGATGGGTGTCATCCTAATTTTTTTACAGGGGAAGGTTTAAAAAATCATCCAGTCGTTAATTTTCTAAAACCTTTTTTCAAAACATCCATTTGGGAGGAAACGTTTTCTGAAGTTGTTTCACTACCTGTTTTAAGTGCAATAATAGCTAATACTAGGGATACTATAGGTAATAAAATACCAAGAACCAGAAAAGTTAGCTTTATGATGTGACCTATTTCTTTAGGAAATGCAAAGTAAGTAGCCCAAACACTAATAGCTCCACCACCACAAATCCCACATAAAACCCATAATAGATTATCTCTAAATGGATGTGTGTTTTTTAAATTGTTATGAATTTCATCCCATTGATCTTCAGGTACCATTAAACAATCAAGCGCATCAGGAGATTTATAGGATAGCGTATCTTTAAATTCAAAGTTATCACTCATTGTCTTCTCCTTGGCCCACTAACCCTACTTTTGTAGCATTTATTGTCAAAGTATTTCCGCAATTCTTACACTCAAGCATGAGTAATGGAACAAATGAGCCTCCAACAGTAAGTTCTCCGCTGCTAAACTGACGCATTTCATATAGCTCTTTATGTACGGTCCAATCTGTTGTGCTACAGACATTACATCCTCTATCCTGCGTCCAAACTTTTTTCAAAAAATCTAGAGCTATTTTTTGTTGTTTTTTAGTTAATTTCAAATGAGATCCTATGAATTATTAAGTGCTATTCGCCTAACGGCTTGAACACCACCTTGGGGGTTTATAACATGATTCAATAATTCCACTAAATAACTTTAATGTAAACAGATGATTACCCATGTAATAAAATGGGCTCTGTTGTTTTGCACCAAAACGACTTTTAATAATGTTATGAGACAAAATTACCTTTGTCGGATGGCAATTCGCTTATCCGACCTACATTTAAATATTACATATTCACCACGTCAGGTATTAAAGCATTGACGTAGGTTGGATAAATGGCAAAGCTATGCCATCCGACAATTAATTTATGAATATAAATAAGCGTTTATTACGTTGGTATGGCTCTGCCAGCAAATTTTTCACAAAAAAACGAAAGCTTTATAAAATCTCTACCACCACGTATTCGTGGGCTTTACCTGCAATTGTTAACGTAATTTCATCATCAATCTGTTTATTTAATAACTGCTTACCCATTGGTGCGCCGGGTGTTACAACAGCAATTGCATGTTGTTTAACATTTGCGGTTAAACCACCTGCTGCAGGGCCTAAATAAAACCATTTTTGCGCTGCGTTATCATCTTCTAAACACACCAGCGAACCGATAGCTATTTTGTCGGTTGGTTTTTCATTAAAGGCAGGTTCGAACAATTCTATGCTTTTATAGCAATCGTTTACGCGCTGGGCTTGGCCTTGTGCTAAGTAAGCGGCTTCGAGCCCGAGGGTATCGTATTTGTTTTCGGCTATGTTTTCTTCATGTGTGGCGGTGTCGTGCGCAGTTTTTGCCGCTACTTTTGCTGTTGTAAGCTGCGCTTCTAGCGCAAAGCGAAGATGTTCGATAACGTGGGTTTTATTCATGAGGATTAATACAATACAGGCTGTAAAAATAAGGCAGCTAGTTTAACATTTTTACGCGGCTTAAAACCATTGTTTTAAACCCCGCAAGTTTGGTGGGAATACTAGCGGGGCTTAAATTTGCATTAAACTAACAAAGAGCCGTTGGTTGGTGCAGCTCTTTGCTTGTGTTTTTATTAAAAACCTTATGGCATATCTAATAATGTTTGCGTGTGGACATCTACTTTAACTTCGTAGTTTTTAGCGCTTAAGCCCAATAGCTCCGGCAAGGTTGCCGCTATACAAATAGACGAGAACGTACCCACTACAATGCCGGTAAATAATGCAATAGCAAAACCTTGCAGTGGTGCGCCTGCAAGTAGCCAAACGCTGGCAACCGTTGCAAGTGTGGTGCCCGACGTTATTAAAGTGCGTGTTAGTGTGCTTTTAATCGCATTATTAATAATAGTCGCAGGGCTAAGTACATTGTTTGATTGAACACGTAAAAGCTCGCGTACTCTATCCCCTACTATTATTGAATCGTTAAGTGAGTAACCAATAATAGCCAGTAAGCTTGCCAGCACGGTTAGGTTAAACTCAATTTGTAATAGTGAAAATAATCCAAGTACGAGTATTAAATCATGCACTAGCGCAACCACAGAGCCAACAGCTAAACGCCATTCAAAACGCACTGCAAGGTAAATCATTACTGCAATCATTGCAGCAAACATGGCTAAACAGCCTTGATCAAATAACTCATCGCCCACTTGTGAGCCAATATAAGCTGACGATAATACCTGTGCGTTTATATCATCGTTTTGTGTAACAGCACTTTGCCAATCAAGGCTATTAGCTGTGGCTGATGCACTTGGCGCTTCTCTTAATTGAAAATGGCTATTACCTTGCGCGGTTAGCTCAAACTCACCGTTGTGATTTTTAGCAATAAACGATTGAAGCTCTTTTAGCTCAACGCTTTGGCTGGTTGTAAACTCAGTTAAATAACCGCCGGTAAAATCTAGGCCAAAATTTAAACCTTTTTGCGTAAGCGTGAATACAGATAGCAGCACTAAAATGGCACTTAAAAGCATGCCCATAAAGCGTAAACGTGTACCCTTTTCACCTTTTAAAAAAGTGTTAAGCATGTGCTTTTACTCCTACTTTTTTTCCCATTTTCAGATACAACGTTTGGCTTAATATTTTTGATACATATACACCTGTAAATACAGACGTTAAAAGCCCCAGTGCGAGTGTAATGGCAAAACCTTTAACGGGCCCGTAGCCTATGCCATATAAGATAAGTGCGGTGATCATGGTGGTTATATTGGCATCAAATATTGTATTTGCGGCTTGTTTATAACCCTCTTGAATAGCTTGATATGGTGCACGGCCTTGGCGACGTTCTTCTTTAATACGTTCAAATATTATTACGTTAGTATCTACCGCCATACCTATGGTTAGCACCAGGCCTGCAATACCCGGCAGCGTTAACACAACCCCTGGTAATAATGACATTAAGCCCACAAGCGACGTTAAATTTAATATAAGTGCCGCGTTTGCAATAAGGCCTAAACGGCGATACCAAAGCGCCATAAATGCGAGGGTAATACCCATGCCTAACATAAGCGCGGCTAAGCCATTACTAATATTTTCGCTGCCGAGGCTTGGCCCTATTGTTTGTTCGTGCACAATTGTAACGGGCGCTGTAAGCGAGCCTGCACGTAGTAACAATGCCAGATCGGCTGCCGCTTGCTGGCTTTTCATATTGGTAATACTAAAACGCGAACTTAAATGCTGAGCAATATTGGCAACATTAATAACTTCGCTTTTTTTAACTACTTCGCCTTTAGCGTTTTGAGAATACTCAGAGTAAACCGTCGCCATTGGCTTACCAATATTGGCTTTTGAAAATGCCGACATTGCATCCCCGCCTTGGCCGTCTAGGCTAAGTTGTACCAGTGGTTTACCCCAATCGTCGCGGCCTATGTTTGCATTATTAATATGGTCCCCTGTAAAAATTGGTACAGGATCGAGCTTTATGGTTCCGCCCGATTGCATATTAAATGTTTGTCCGCCTATTTCTTTTAATTGATAAAAACCAAGCGATGCTGTTGCACCAATAATACGCTTAGCTTCGGTTGGATCTTGCACGCCAGGAAGCTCTATACGAATGCGATGTTTGCCTTGTTGCTGTGTTACCGCTTCGGTAATGCCTAACTCTTCAATACGTGAACGAAGGGTTGTAAGTGTTTGGCCCATTACTTCTTTATCAAAGCTGCTGCGGCCTTGCTCTGAATAACTAAATTTGGCAGTTTTAACGCTGCCGTTATTGCTTGTTACAACGGCTAAATTAGCAAATCGGCTTTTTAGCTCTTCAATAACAGGGGTTAACTTGTCGGTTGCATTAGGCAATGCGTTTATTTCAAACCCGTGCTGAGTTTGCTGCGCTTTTACGCCATGTGCTTTTTGTTTAATAATGATTGATTTAGCTTGTTGATACGCACTGACTAATTGCTCATCAACGGCTTTATCTAAATCTACGTCTAGTACAAATAGCACACCGCCATTTAAATCAAGGCCCAGCTTTATTGGTGATAAACCAAAATTTTGTAACCATGTAGGGCTGGTTGCATGCTCAACAATTTTAACTTGCGTGTTTGGGTACTGCGCTTTTATAGCCGCTTGTGCCTGAGCGCTTTTAGTTGGCTCGTTTAAAAGTACATTAATAGTTGATTGCTTATCTAAACCCTGCTCAACCTCTAACCCTTGGTTATTTAAAAAAGTAACTAGCGTTTTAGTGCTCGGTAAAGATTGCGTTTCGCTGTGCGGAGCAGTACTGATGTGCAACCACGATTTATTTGGGTATAAATTTGGTAATGCGCTGATAGCTAATAAAACCAGTACTATTAGCATGGCGATATAGCTTAATTTAAACTTAGCCGTAGACGGCTTTTTATCTTTTTTAAAACTTAACATGTTGAATCCTTATTGCCAGCAAAGCTAGCAACGTACTTTTTAAAAGCACAATTAATCTGCAGGCTAAAACTTTAAAAGTTAAAACCTAATAAAATTAAATAAGGAAAATTAAGCGTGGTAGGTAGTTACAGCTCTGTAGAGTAAGTTTACGTCTTTCCAGCCACTCAAGCGCGACTTTTTACTATTAGTTACAAGCGTATACCAAGGCTGTATAGGATTAATCGCTCTTGGTCGTAAGAATATATGCCTAACAAGATTTTGAGCAAAAAATTCAAAAACCACATCGTATTCTGGCACACTTTGAACAGTGTGCAAAAACAATGAAGAATTATTGGCAGTTAACCTTGGTTGGTGCGCATCAAAATCGGTTTGATGCGTTTTTTTATGCTGCGTAATATCTACAGACTTACTAATAGGCTGTATTTTAGTTAAATCGGCAATATCAGTAAGCGAAACCTGCGTACTAATATTGATATTTAAATTTTGTGAGGCGCCCATAGCATTGCTCTGCACACTAAAAAGTGCAGCAAGTAGCAAAAAGGCAGTTAAAAACACTCTAAATTTAAACATTCACGTTTTAAAACTAAAATAAGGGATGCGTAGTATATAAGGGCAAGCATTTAAAATACAATGCTTATTAATTAAGTATTTAGTTTTAAGAGAGATCACTAATGCGCCCCAAACAAAGCACAGAAAAACGACCAGATGCCATGAATTTACGCCAAAGTGTAAAAACACTGTGGCCCTACCTTACAAAATTTAAAGGCCGTGTTTTTATTGCACTTATGGCGCTTATAGGCGCAAAAGGTGCCACTTTGTTGATGCCGTGGGCACTTAAAGAAATTATAGACTCGGTAGATAAGTCAATTAACCCACTGTTAGTTATCCCCGCTTTATTGTTATTGATGTACGGTGCACTGCGTTTTGCTAGCGTATTTTTAGGTGAGATAAGAGATGCTGTATTTTCTCGCGTAACCGAGCACGCTATGCGTGATATTGGTTTAAAAGTATTTAAGCATTTGCACTCACTTGAGCTGGCTTTTCATTTAGATAGGCAAACCGGTGGCATTAGCCGCGATATAGAACGCGGTACAAGCGGGTTAAGCTTTTTAATGCGTTTTTTAATGTTTAACATTGTGCCTACTTTATTTGAAATACTGACCGTTGCGATTATTTTTGGCACGTTGTTTTCTGTTTGGTTTGCGCTTATTACATTATTGGCAGTCGCTATCTATATTACCTTTACGGTGATTGTTACCCAGTGGAGAAACCGCTTTATTAGAGAAGCAAACGCTGCCGACAATCAAAGTAATACCCGCGCTATAGACAGCCTACTTAATTATGAAACTGTAAAGTATTTTAATAATGAGCAGTTTGAAGAAAAAACGTACGACACCTTTTTAGCAAACTGGGAAAAAGCCCGTTTAAAAAATAGAATGTCATTGCTCGCCCTCAACTCAGGCCAAGCACTTATTATTGCTTGTGCTATTACCGCGTTAATGTGGTTGGGCTCAACCAAGGTAGTTGCAGGTACTCTTTCTATTGGTGAACTTGTGATGATTAACGCGTATATGATTCAATTGTTTTTACCGCTTAACTTTTTAGGCTTTGTGTACCGCGAAATAAGACGCGCCCTAACCGACCTTGAAAACATGCTTGGGCTACTTAATAAGAAACCACAAATAACCGATGCACTTAATGCTAAAGAGCTCAATATTAGCCAAGGTGAAATAACATTTAATAATGTAAGTTTTAGTTATGATGCGCATCGCCCTATTCTTAATAACCTTAGCTTTAGTGTTAAAGCAGGCAGCAAAGTAGCCATTGTTGGTGCCAGTGGAGCTGGTAAAAGCTCATTAGCCCGACTGCTGTATCGTTTTTATGATGTAAGCGGTGGTGAAATTAGTATTGATAATCAAGCAATAAACTCAGTAACACTTAATAGTTTACGAAAAGCCATTGCAATAGTCCCGCAAGATACTGTGCTGTTTAACACTACTATTCGTGAAAATATTGCTTACGGCAGGCCATCAGCAAGCGATGCTGAAATTGACGAAGCCATTGCAATGGCGCACTTAAAAGACTTTATAGCGACACTTGATAAAGGCGATAAAACGCTGGTTGGCGAGCGTGGTTTAAAAGTATCTGGCGGCGAAAAACAGCGTATTGCCATTGCCCGCGCTATTTTGAAAAAGTCCCCTATTTTAATTTTTGATGAAGCAACATCTGCACTCGATTCTTATTCTGAGCAAGCAATACTTGCTGCAATGCGTGAAGTTGCCAGTAACCATACGAGTATTGTTATTGCTCATCGCCTTTCTACTATTACCGATGCAGACACCATTATTGTGCTCAAAGCCGGACAAATTATTGAGCAAGGTAAGCACGATGAGTTACTTACTCTCGCCGGAGAATATGCCCGTATGTGGGAGCTTCAGCATAAAAAATAAATAGTGCGTAACCCCTCTTAGCTCGTATACTTTCAAGTATTCGAGCTAAATAAAGCGTTTATAGAACCTATTAGCCTTTCTCTTTTCTCCTATATTAGTTTTATCGAGCACTGTGGTGATTCACCTCAAAAGATTTGTTTGTCTGATTAATATCAATAACAATCGATAAGTTAAATATTCGTAACAATAAAAATAATTCACTGCAGCTTAAATTCAATCAGTGATACTCAGGAGTAAGTAATGAAAAAGAGTTTAATTGCCGCAGCATTAGCTGCCACATTTATTACCGGTTGTTCAGAACCGCAAACAACAAAAACAGACGAACAACAACCTAAAGTAGCCACTGCAGCAGTGACAGAAAAAGCAGAGTTAGGTAGTTTTGGTGTAGATCTAACAGCTCGTAACGAAGCCGTTAAACCAGGCGATGACTTTTTTATGTATGCCAGCGGCACGTGGTATGACAACTACGAAATGCCTGCAGATAAAACCCGCTATGGTGCATTTTCAGGATTAGCTGAGCGCAGCGAAGGCGATGTTAAAGCTATTATTGAAGAAATAGCCGCACGTAAAGATTTAAACGCAGAAGAAAAACTCGTTGCTGATTTTTACAATGCGTATATGGATACCGAAACACTTAATAAACTCGGTGTAGCGCCTATTAAGCCATTGTTAAGTGAAATTAGTGATATAGCGTCAACTGACGATTTAGCTGAGATGTTTGGTAAGTCTTGGTTAACCGGTAATAAAGCCCCTTTTGGCGGCGGTATGTGGTTTAATCGCCTAGACCCTAATAAATATGAAATGTCACTAGGTGCTGGTGGTTTAGGTTTACCAGATCGTTCTTACTACCTTGAAGACGCTGAGCGCTTTGTAAAAACCCGTACAGCTTATGTTGCTCACATTGCTGACATGCTTAAGTTTGCAGGAGTAGAAAATACCGCTGAGCGCGCTCAAGCAATAGTTGATCTTGAAACCAAAATTGCACAAGGTCATTGGCCTCGTGAAAAGCGCCGTAATCGCGACTTAACCCTAAACCAAGTTGAACGTGCCGATTTAAGCACTGCTTATCCTGGCTTTAACTGGGATTTATATTTTGCGCAAACAGGTTATAAAGTACCTCAGTTAAATGTATCTCAGCCTGAGCCAATAAAAGCGATGATTGAGCTAATCAATCAAGAAGATATTGCAGTATGGAAAGACTACCTAACGTATCACGCTATTAGCGGTAACGCAGGTTTACTATCAGAGGACGTATTTAATACTAACTTTGCTTTTTTTGGTAAAGAACTAAACGGACAGCAAGAGCCTCGCCCTCGTTGGAAACGTGCAATAAGTGAAATGTCAGGCACAAGTTCGCTTGGTTTTGCTATTGGTAAGATATACGTAGCGCGTTACTTCCCTGAGTCGTCAAAACAACAAATGTCTGAGCTGGTTGAAAACCTACGTACAGCTCTTGGTGAACGTATTGATAACCTAGAGTGGATGGGCGATGAAACTAAAGTAAATGCGCGCGCTAAACTGGCTGCATTTGCACCAAAAATTGGTTACCCCGATGTATGGCAGTCTTATGAAGGTTTAAGCATTACTAAAAACGATTTGATTGGTAATGTGAAAAACATGCGTGAATTTTTTCATGCAGAAAGTGTTGAAAAAGAGCTACAAAAAACAGACCGTAACCGCTGGGGCATGACGCCACAACGCGTAAACGCTTACTACAATAGCTCGTTTAATGAAATTGTATTTCCGGCTGCGATATTACAACCGCCGTTTTTCGATCCTAATGCCGATCCGGCTGTAAACTATGGCGGTATTGGCGCTGTAATTGGTCACGAAATGGGTCATGGATTTGACGATCAAGGTTCAAAATCAGACGAAAACGGTGTGCAACGTAACTGGTGGACTGATGCTGACCGCGCTGCATTTGACAAAAAAGCCGATCAACTGGCTGCGCAGTACAGTAAATACGAGCCAATAGAAGGTAACTTTGTTAATGGTCGAAATAGCCTTGGCGAAAACATTGGTGATGTAGGTGGGCTATCAATGGCTTATCACGCGTACAAGCTCAGTTTAAATGGTAAAGAAGCGCCTGTTATTGACGGCGTTACTGGCGATCAGCGTTTCTTCCTTGCGTGGGCACAAGTATGGAAAGAAAAACGTACTGAGCAAAGCATGCTTAACCAACTTCGTGGTGGCACACATGCCCCAGGTCGCTTTAGAGCACAAGCGCCGCGTAACCACGATGCATGGTACAAAGCGTTTGATGTAAAACCAGGCGATGCGTTATACCTTCCTGAAGATGAGCGTGTACGTATTTGGTAAGTAACACTTACTTTTTATTACTTAGTAAGGCAACCTGTTATACAGGTTGCTTTTTTATTGAATTAAATTTACACATAATAGATATAATTCCAACGTCTAGAACCCTCGATGATCCGATTAATAAAATACAGTTTACATGGCTTTTAAACGTTACCGATTTAATCTGTTTTAATACTTACTAGCCCTTGAATGCATTTACCTTTAGAATACGCATTATAATTTTATTCTATTATTTACATATATTAAGGCGAGACGCAGATGGGAAGAGCTTACCAAAACAAAAAAGATTCAATGGCTAAGACTGCGGGTGCTAAAACTAAAGTTTATTCTAAGTACGGCAAAGAAATTTATATTTGTGCAAAAAACGGCGGTGTAGATCCAGATGGTAACTTATCATTGCGTCGTTTAATTGAACGCGCTAAAAAAGACCAAGTACCAGCACACGTTATTGACCGCGCAATAGACAAAGCAAAAGGCGGCGGCGGTGAAGACTACGCAGCAACACGTTACGAAGGTTACGGCCCTGGTAACTGTATGATTATTGTTGACTGTTTAACAGACAACAACAAGCGTACCTTTGCTGATGTCCGTGTTTGTTTTACCAAAGCAAATGCTAAAATTGGCGCTCAAAACTCTGTTTCACATTTATTTGATCACCTTGCTATTTTTGTATTTGACGGTGATGACGACGAAGCAGTACTTGAAGCTCTTATGATGGCTGATGTTGATGTAACTGACGTAGAAGTAGATGACGGTAAAGTTACTGTTTTTGCTCCTCATACAGAGTACAACAATACACGTACAGCGCTTGAAGAAATGGGCATTACTGAATTTGACGAAGACCTAATTAGCTTTGTGCCACAAATTGAAACGCCAATTGAAGGCGAAGACGTTGAAGTTATGGAACGCTTTTTAGCAATGTTAGAAGATTGCGACGACGTACAAAACGTTTACCATAACGCGCAATTCTAAAGAGCGATTTAGTAAGTTAGAACGACTTTAAGCCAACAGCTATGTTGGCTTTTTCATTTTTAGAACATGGTATTAATATGAACTCCCTTAAAGAGCTTAAAAGTGGCAAACTTGTTGGTGCTACTCGCCTGCAATTGGTAGAAGAGCTAACGACATTTCCTGAAGAAATCTTTAGCTTAGCTGACACGCTTGAAGTTCTCGATTTATCAAATAATAACTTATCAACACTACCTGATGAATTTGCCTGTTTAACAAACCTGAAGCGTGTGTTTTTATCGTTTAATCAGTTTAAGCATATTCCTAAAGTGCTCGCTAAATGCCCTGCTTTAATTATGGTCGCGTTTAAAGGTAACCAAATTTCTGAATTTGCATTAAACAGCCTGCCAAAAAATATTGAGTGGCTAATACTCACCGATAATACGTTAAGCGAATTGCCTGAAGATTTTGGTAATTATACCCAGCTTAAAAAGCTTGCGCTTGCAGGCAATCAACTTAAGCAACTGCCAAGTAGCATGGCGCAGTGTAAAAACCTTGAGCTTGTTAGGCTCTCTGCTAATAACTTAACACACGTAGACGACTGGCTGTTTGAATTGCCTAAACTTACTTGGCTTGCGTTTGCCGGTAACGATTTTAATAAAGCTCAGTGCCTTACAAAAAGCTGCTTAGAAAATAAGTCTCTTAACGATTACACACTTAGTCATGTTATTGGCCAAGGTGCATCGGGCGTTATTCATTTAGCACAAGCTATTGAAAGTGCTGTAGCGATTAAATTATTTAAAGGCGCAATTACCAGCGACGGCTACCCGCTTGATGAAGTAAATTGCTGCTTACAAGCAGGCGATCACGCTAATTTAATTAAAGTACTTGCCTACATTGAGCAAAGTGATCAGCTAGGTTTAGTAATGGAGCTAATAGATAAAAGCTTTGCTAATTTAGGCCTGCCTCCAAGCCTTGAAACCTGTACGCGTGATACCTTTAATGATGATTGCCATTACTCAACTCACGCTATTTTAAAAATTGCACAGCAAATGGTAAGTACCTTACATCACTTGCATATTTGTAAAGTAAGCCATGGCGACGTGTATGCGCATAACACCATGATAAACAAAGATGCTGATGTATTATTTGGTGATTTTGGTGCAGCCACAAACTTAGCCATGTTAAGTGATTATCAACAAAAGCAAATCGAGTTAATTGAAGTACGTGCATTAGGGTGTTTAATTGAAGACTTAATAGGCACGGTAACTGGCGATGATAAACAAAGTGAGCTCTTTGTTAAAATGTCCGATATGGCAAAATGTGCCATGCAACCTACATTAAATCAAAGACCTACATTTACTGAGTTATTAGCAGAGCTAAAATAAATTTAATATTAATAATATAAGCGAGCAAAATGTAACATCTTACTCGCTTTTATTTTATGTTTATTCGGATTTTCCGTACTTATTTAGTGCGCTTAAACGGGTAAACCTGTTGTTTAAGCATACCTACGGGCATGTAATCCCCGACTACACCATACGCTTGTGGCCACTCTTTTTGGCCTTTAACAGCAGTACCAAACACATAATCTAAAAACGAAAAATGTGCAGCGTAATTTCGGTCAATCGCGGCTTTATCTGACGCATGATGCCAATGGTGAAACTGCGGTGTAACCATAAAATATTTTAGCCAACCAAATTTCACACGCACATTTGCATGGTTAAACACAGCCTGCAAACCCACAATTATTACGTACAAACTAATTATTTGCTGTGAAAAACCAAGTACAAATATAGGCGTGAGCACTAAGCTGCGCGTTACGAGTATTTCAAGAATATGCTGGCGAGAGCCCGCTAACTAATCCATTTCTTTAGCACTGTGATGTACGCCATGAAAGCGCCATAATAAAGGGACTTCGTGATAGGCACGATGCACCCAATACTGCATTAAATCAGCCACGAGTATTATTAAAAACAACTGCACTATAAAGGGTGTTTGCTCTATATAACCTTGTACTGTAGATGATACAGCCCAGCCAAAGCCATAATGCACAAAGTGGTTAGTAACGAGTAATACAAAACCAATAATTAAATGATTTACAAAAAAGTGGTTTAAATCGCCTCGCCATTCTCTACGTAATATTTTTTGATCTTTACGATGAGGTAATAACTTTTCAATCACAATAAATATAAGTGTTGAGCCGAGTAAATCTAAGTGTTGAGCCGAGTAAATCTAAAATAAACCAATCAAGCCCTATATAAGGTGTATCAGAAGCAAATTCGTTTACTTCAACGTTTGGTCCGCCAAACATAATAGCGAGTAAAATAAAAAACCACGCTGTAGCCCCTAAACGCTTATTGGTATTACGTACAAAGTTAAGTAATCCTAAACTGCCCGAGACCAATAATGATGCAAACATAAGCTGACGTAAAAAGTCGACGCTGTAGCTTTTTCTCAGCTCTGGTGTGGTTAAATATTCAGGAAAGTGAAACGCTAATACGCCTAAGCAACTCAGTATTGCTAAAAAGCAGGCTATGTAGCCACTTATGTTGCCCTCACCTATCTGAAGATGATTTGTGCGAAATACTTTTCGCGATAGAGCTCTGATCATTTTTATTATTCCTTGCGTCGTTGAGTTGATTAAATACAACGAAATTCCATTGATTTACACACCCACATATTAACAAAAATTTAGGGTATAAAAAATACAAATAGTTCCCTTCTAATTTTGAATTGCAAATATACAGATAAACTAAACGCATCGAGTAGGGTGAGGCTTTTGCCTCATCCCTCTCACAGAACCGTACGTACGGGCCTCGTATACGGCTCCTGTATTCTTCTATCCCTTCGGCTTATTTTCTAAACGCCGATTGAGCAAGCCATCC
>NZ_JACGWD010000097.1:0-13121 GCF_014077565.1 Pseudoalteromonas sp. 5Ae-yellow | reverse complement strand
GAGAAGGTGGTTGAAAGAGCTGTTTGAATATCCATAAAAAAACCGTAATTAGCGAAACTAATTACGGATTATTCACGATCATTTAGATCGGTCAACCGATCAATTAACCTTAACTGATCGGCATTACGGTATTTACCGCGTTTTTTTAATTAAGCTTTTTTAAATACTTATATTTTCTTATCTTACATTCTTGCTTCAATCATTAATCGTTTCATGTCACGTACGGCTTTTTCAAGCCCATCTATAGCTGCACGAGCAATAATAGCGTGACCAATATTTAGCTCATAAATCTCAGGCATTGCAGCGATTGGTTTCACGTTATGATAATGAAGACCATGGCCAGCGTTAACAATCAAACCTAAGCTTGCTGCGTATTTTACACCTTCACGAATGTGCTCTAACTCTTTGTGTAAATCAGTATCATTTGTTGCATCAGCGTACGCCCCTGTGTGTATTTCTACATAAGGAGCACCACATTCTTTGGCTGCATCTAACTGTGCTTTATCTGCATCAATAAATAGCGATACTTTAATACCCGCTTCGGTAAGCGTTTTTGTTGCTGCTTTAATTTTATCTATATTACCGGCTACGTCTAAGCCACCTTCGGTTGTTAATTCTTCGCGCTTTTCAGGTACTAAACACACGTACTCAGGTTTTACTTCAAGCGCGATTTTTATCATTTCATCGGTAACAGCGGTTTCAAGATTCATACGAGTTTGAATGGTTTTAGCCATTACATAAACGTCGCGATCTTGAATATGGCGTCTGTCTTCACGTAAGTGAATCGTAATACCGTCTGCGCCTGCATGCTCTGCTACACTGGCTGCATGAGCGGGATCTGGATAGCTTGTTCCACGCGCTTGGCGAAGTGTTGCAATATGATCTACGTTTACACCCAAAAGAATATCTTTCATTTTCTTACCTGTAAAATTACGTTTATTGAGAGGCCATAAATAGCTCGCGGCTTTTTAATGGTTTACTACCTAATAAGGGTTTTAATAAATAGCGACTTAATTGCTTTGCCATATATAGCACATCATTTTGGCTAAAGTCATGATTTGCTATGGCGTTGAGTTGTTTGCCACTAAATCCAGAACGTGTATCTTCTTGTACTAAAAAACCAAGTTCGGGGAAATAACTATACGTCTGCTTTTCATCTATTGGTTCACCACTGGCGTCAAAACTAAAATCCACGCCATAACCGAGTAATTCCAATAGTTGAAACTCGTATGAGCGAAGCACCTCTTGTAAATTAGCCCCGCTGTTTAGGTTTGATAGATGAGTTTTATATAGCTCAAATACTTGTTCAATTGGCTCGTTAACAGGAACGATACGATTTGTAAGCTCATTTAAATAAAAACCACAATAAAGCTCATCACCTTTTAAAAAGTGCGAGTTCCCATGCAGTTCAAACTTATTGATATATTTTAAATCGTACTTGCCACTGTAATTAACAAGCAGTGCCTGAAACGGCTGAAGTTGTGCTTTATGTTTAGTGGCCTGGCGACCACTAATTCGGGCCAGCATTCTTAACTGACCAACGCCTTCTACAAGCATATCTAACATTACTTGGGAGTCACTATAAGGACGCCGATGTAATAAATACGCGGTGTAGAAGTCGCTATCCATTCACTAAGCTACTGCTTGGTTTAGTCTTCACTGTAACCTAAGCTTCTTAGTGCACGTTCATCGTCAGCCCAACCCGACTTAACTTTAACCCAAAGCTCTAAGAATACTTTGTTATCAAGCATTTCTTCTATGTCTTTACGGGCTTCACGACCAATGGTTTTTAGCTTTTCGCCTTTATTACCAATAACCATGCGTTTTTGTGTTTCGCGCTCAACAAGAATTAACCCGTTGATATGCCAAATACCGTTGTCTTGCCATTTAAACTGCTCAATTTCAACAGTTACAGAATACGGCAATTCTTCGCCCATAAAACGCATTAGTTTTTCACGAATTACTTCAGCTGCCATAAAGCGCATTGAACGGTCAGTTACATAATCTTCCGGAAAGTAAAATTCGCAAGGAGGTAAGCGTTTAGTTACTTCTGCTTTGATTAAATCAACATTTTTACCTTGCGTTGCCGATACAGGCATAATTCCAACAAAATCAAACTTGTCACTTAACCACTTCATATGAGGCAACACAAGGTCACGGTCTTTAACTTGGTCTATTTTATTAATAACCAATAATACCGGCTTACCACTTTGCGATACTTTATTAAGTACCATGTCGTCATCGGCATTCCAATGAGTGCCCTCAACTACAAAAATAATAAGCTCTACATCGCCGATAGAACTAGACGCGGCACGGTTCATTAAACGGTTAATCGCACGTTTTTCTTCAACGTGTAGACCTGGTGTATCTATGTATACCGCTTGGTGTTTACCTTCGGTATGAATACCCATAATACGATGACGCGTGGTTTGTGGTTTACGTGAGGTAATACTCACTTTTTGCTCAATAATTTCATTAAGCAAAGTCGACTTACCTACGTTTGGGCGCCCTACAATAGCAACCATTCCACAAAACGTATCTACATCACCTTCATGAGGCTGTATTAGGGTATCAAGGTTCATTTTTAAGTATCTTCAATGCTTTTTCAGCAGCTTTTTGTTCGGCTTTACGGCGCGAGCTACCTACAGAAATTATGCTATCCATTCCATCAACAATACATTCGACCGTGAATGTTTGATTGTGTGCTTGGCCTTTGGTATCAACCACAGTGTAACCCGGTAAAGATAATTTACGGGCTTGCAAATACTCTTGCAGCAGGGTCTTCGGATCTTTTTGGTTAAGCCCTGGTGAAATAGCATCTAATCGTGATTCGTACCATGACAATATAAGATCGCCACAGCTATCAATACCTGAATCTAAAAATGCAGCGCCAATAATAGCCTCTACTGCATCAGCAAGCGTTGACTCACGACGGAATCCGCCACTTTTAAGCTCGCCCGGCCCTAAGCGTAAATAATCACCTAGGCCAAATTCAAGACCAAACTCGGCAAGTGTTTGACCACGCACAAGCGTTGAGCGCATGCGGCTTAAATCGCCTTCACGCGCTTTAGGAAATTTGGCATAAAGTGCATTGGCAATCACAAAGCTTAAAATAGAGTCGCCTAAAAATTCTAGTCGCTCATTATGCTGGCCTTTGTGGCTGCGGTGCGTCATTGCTTGCTCAAGTAAACCTTGATCGGCAAATTCATAGCCAATTTTTTTATATAATTCTGTTACATTTTTTTTCATCGTTACTGAATATTACCTAGGCGCTCAAAGCGAACACCAGTTGGAACCCATCCTGGTAAAATATCATCAGGGCCATTCTCAAATTCAAAACTCATCCATATAAAGACAGCTTTACCCACCAAGTTTTCTTTTGGTACAAAGCCCCAAAAGCGACCATCTTGGCTGTTGTCGCGGTTATCACCCATCATAAAATAATGATCAGCAGGAACAGTCCATTCATCAGAAGGCGTGCCCGGTTGCTGGTAGTAACGCCCTTTTCTCTCAGGCGCTTGTGGGTTGATTAATATATCATGCGTAACTGTTGTTAAATTTTCATTTACACGAGCTAGAGGCATTGGGCCTTGTTTAAATTCGTTATCATTAATTAGTTTAAAATCAATTTTATTGAATTCATTACATAAAAGCTCACCCTGCTGGGTTTCGCCTTCTTTACAATTTGGCTGAATATATAAACGTTTATCGCGATAAACAATTTTATCGCCAGGTAAACCAATTGTACGTTTAATATAGTCAACATTTTCATCTAAAGGGTATTTAAAAACAACAATATCACCACGCACAGGCTGCCCAATATCAACTAATTGAGTACGCCAAACAGGGTCTTTTATTCCATATGAATACTTTTGTACTAAAATAAAATCACCTACTAATAATGTAGGCATCATTGAACCGGATGGAATTTGAAACGGTTCAAAGATAAATGATCTAAAAATAGTAATTGCTGCAATCATCGGGAAAATCGACTTTGCTGTTTCTGTTAGTACTGGTTCTGGTGCAATTAATGCCGCAGTTTCTTCATCTAACGGAGCTCCAGCAGACGTTTGCGCTATCGCTAAGCGCTCCTGCCTTTTTGGGGCGTACATTAAGTGATCTATTAACCATATTAAGCCTGAGCCTAAAGTTAATAACACCAATAAAACTGAAAAATAACCAGCCATTTATAATCCTTTGTTTTTATTTGCCAACTTTTAAAATAGCTAAAAACGCTTCTTGAGGCACTTCAACATTACCTACTTGCTTCATACGTTTTTTACCATCTTTTTGCTTTTTAAGTAGCTTTTTCTTACGACTCACATCACCGCCGTAACACTTAGCAATTACGTTTTTACGTAATTGTTTTACCGTAGTACGGGCAATAACATGTTGTCCGATAGCAGCTTGAATCGCTATATCAAACATTTGACGTGGGATAAGCTCTTTTAACGCATCAGCTAACTGGCGACCACGAGACTGTGCACCATCTCTGTGAACAATTATCGCAAGTGCGTCAACGCGCTCACCATTGATTAAAATATCAACACGCACCATATCTGATGTTTGAAAGTGTTTAAAGTTATAATCAAGCGACGCAAAACCACGGCTAGTTGATTTTAATTTATCAAAGAAGTCCATCACCACTTCAGCCATAGGTAGCTCGTAAGTTACAGCTACTTGCTTTCCGTGATAAGTCATTTTTGTTTGGCTACCACGTTTTTCAATACACAAAGTAATAACGTTACCTAGGTATTCTTGTGGTACCAAAATATTAGCTTCAACAATCGGCTCACGAATCTCTACAATATCGTTTACTGCAGGCAAATCAGATGGATTATCAATCTGAAATGTACCTTCTTTAGTAACTATCTCATAGATTACCGTAGGTGCTGTTGTAATTAAATCAATATCGTATTCACGCTCTAAACGCTCTTGAATGATTTCCATGTGTAGCATACCTAAAAAGCCACAGCGGAAACCAAAGCCTAGTGCAGTTGAATTCTCTGGTTCAAAGAATAACGACGCATCGTTTAAGCTTAATTTATTAAGTGCATCACGGAACGATTCATACTCATCTGATGCAATTGGGAACATACCCGCATAAACCTGAGGCTTAATTTTTTGAAAGCCCGGTAAGCGAAGTGGAGCTGCATTTTTTTGATGAGTAATAGTGTCACCTACTGGCGCACCATGTATCTCTTTAATACCAGCAATAACAAACCCTACTTCACCTGTTCTTAAAATACCGGTGTTGGTTTGCTTAGGAGTGAACACACCTACTTGGTCGGCAGTATGTATATGCTCGTTCGACATTATTTTTATTTTGTCGCCAGTGCGTAATTCACCGTGCTTAATACGCACTAGTGATACAACGCCTTGGTATGGGTCAAACCAAGAATCGATAATAAGTGCTTGTAAAGGTGCATCTTTGTCGCCTACTGGCGGCGGTACATCTTTAACAATCATTTCAAGAACTTCGGCAATACCTACACCTGTTTTAGCGCTACACTGCACTGCATCAAGGGCATCAATACCAATAATCTCTTCAATTTCTTCTGCAACACGTAAAGGATCCGCTTGCGGTAAATCGATTTTATTAAGTACTGGAATTACTTCTAATTCCATTTCAATAGCGGTGTAACAGTTAGCTAGTGTTTGTGCTTCAACGCCTTGGCCTGCATCAACAACAAGCAACGCGCCTTCACAAGCAGCTAAAGATCGTGAAACTTCATACGTAAAATCAACGTGTCCTGGAGTATCAATAAAATTAAGTTGGTAGGTTTCGCCGTCGTTCGCTTTGTAATTCAACGTTACACTTTGCGCTTTAATGGTAATACCACGTTCGCGCTCAATATCCATTGAATCCAAAACTTGTTTTTGCATTTCACGGTCGGTTAAACCGCCACAAACTTGGATCAAACGATCTGAAAGGGTCGATTTACCATGGTCAATATGGGCGATGATCGAAAAATTACGGATATGCTTCATAAACTGGATTCTATACTTCTATTTTAATGGACTAAATATGAATACCTAAGTGACTTGAAAATACTTGCTTTAGGATGCCATAAGCTAAATTTGTATATAACAAACAGTACTTACGCTTTTTAAGATGGGTTACAACCATTTTATGTATTGAATAACAATAAGTTATATTTACTTAACTTAAATAATTCAGTCAGATAAAATAATTTAAAAAACCACGATTCCCTGTATTTCCAAGTTACTTTGGTATAAAACGGCAATTTTACATTTAATTGGCGTCAATCACCATCTATTTGAGTTAAAGGGATACTAATTGGGTGAATTTTTATAACTTTTATATCGTGCTTTAGAGATTTCACGCGAGTTTTAGCTATAAAAAAGCCAGTAACGCCACCTAGAGCAGCAGCTAAAATCTGCCAGCCTTCGGAAGCTATAAACAATTGCGCCGCAACAAATGCAAAAACAAGACTCAAAAGGAGCGGTAGCATGTAAACCGCAAAAGCATGCTTAACGACATGACTATCATCTAGTGACAAAGTGACCTTTTGCCCTATTTCTACTGAGGATTCAAATTTATAAGGAAAGGTTTTTTTTGCAGTGCCAAATAATTTACTAAACACTTGTGAGCCGCAACGACCATTGCAGCCTTCACAAGCTTGTTTTTGCTGTGCTTCTAAATGAGCAATGTGGCCATCGAGGGCCACAACAGTGAGGGTTTGTTCAATCATAACAATCCTTACGGAATCGTCTATAGTGCGCGAGTAACTGACTCTGCAATCGCTTTTGCGGTCATACTCGGTACATTACCAACAACCGATACATCAAAATTACCGCCATTATGCACATATACTGTCGTTGCACCAGAAGTGAGTGCTCCACTTAAACGCTTACCTGGTAATGGGCGCTGAATAAATACAGAAACCTCAACAAAACCATCAGAGAACAAGTAATAATCAGTTAACTCGTTATTTAAATCGAGCTTATGTCTGTCTGATTTTAGCAACTCAAAGCCATCTGGTAACCAACTGATTTTCCAATTAGTGGCAGTACTATCTTCATTTATAAGTGCATTGTTTGGCAAAGGCGTTGGAAAGTTTCGATTGAGCACTTCAACTAGCATACCGGCTGGCTGCTCTGTCACACTAATATGTGTAAGCTGTAACTGCTCTAAGGCTTCTCCTTCATGGTTAACGTACGCTGCTTTTAGTAACAACGACGATTCCATATCCAACCAAATCCAGTAATTATATTTATACTCGTCTTTAGATTCAATGCGAACAAGTTGCGCTGCACGCCCTGCAATACGCCCTTTTCCGCCTAGTACAAAATCATAATGCGCACTTAAGCGATCTATATCTTTAAAAAGTACTTCAGGGATTGGACCTGCTATTGAATCTGTTTTTAGAGAATATGGTTCAGACTGAGGTTCAAAATAAGTAACTTGATTATCGATACGGACCATTTCAAGCCCAGCACCGTTAAGTAAACTTAAATGCTCAAGTTCGGTGTCACCTTGTAAAGCATGCACCCATCGGTAGGGTTCCATTGTTTTACCTTTGACAACCACAAACGAGGCGTCAAAATTACGGGTGTGAACGGCATTAGCCATTTTGAGTAATAAATCTTTGGCAGGATTTGTGTCGTTGGCAAATGCATTAAAGCTTACTACCAACGACAGAACAAAAGTGATTACTTTCATTTAATTAGTTTTTTTCCTCAGACGCTTTGGTATTAGTTTGCGCTGTTTCTAAAGAATTCGCAACTCGTGCTTGGCGTTGATGCTCAAGAACTAACGCACCAATACGCTGTTGCTGTAGTTCACGTAAACCTTGCTCAGCATTTTCAAGCGCAGGCTCAGACGAATAACTTACTGGCGAGGCCATACCTGCTAGCGGTGTGGTTTGCAGTAATGGAATTTCACTTTGCTGCTCATTGTTACTTTGAGGAAGCGTATTAACGCCCACAATAGCAAACATCGCTACACTTGCTGCAATAGCTAATTGGGCAACTGGTTTGCGCCAATTAAAAGCGACTACTTTATTACCTTGTACTGTTTCAGTGATTGCTTGAGGCTGTGTTTTTGACTGACTAAAGTCAGCATAAACAGGCTCGCTTTCTAGTGCTAATGCAACGCGATCGCTAATATCAATATGTATGTCGTTATTATTTTTTTGAGCACGCATCGCATCACCAATTAACGCATAACGGCCAAACGTAGTTACATCTTGCTCTGCAATTTTTGCATCAGTTAGATGTTGCTCGCCATCAAGTAATGCCGATAACGCTTCGTTATCTAACTTGTTAAGGTGTGCTTTTGTCATACTAAGACTCGCCTATTAATGGGTTTAATTTGTTATCTATTGCTTCACGGGCACGAAATATACGCGAACGCACAGTCCCGACTGGGCAATCCATTACCACGGCTATTTCTTCATAGCTCATCCCTTCTATTTCTCTAAGGGTGATTGCGGTTTTAAGATCTTCAGGCAAACTATCAATCGTATTAAAAATAACAGCGCGTACTTCTTCGCTTAAAAGTAGGTTTTCAGGAGATGCATTCGATCGCATTGAATCTGCACAATCATAAAACTCGGCATCTTCAGCGTCTATATCATTTGCTGGCGGCTTACGCCCCTGGGCTACTAAGTAATTTTTAGCACAATTAACGGCAATACGGTATAACCACGTGTAAAAGGCGCTGTCACCTCTAAAGTTAGGAAGTGCACGGTAAGCTTTAATAAAAGCTTCTTGTGCTACATCAGCAATATCGCCTTGGTTAGATACATAACGTGAGATCAAACCTGCAATTTTGTTTTGATACTTCTTTACTAATAGGTTGAAGGCGTTTTTATCTCCTTGCTGGACCCTTTTTACTAGCACTAAATCTAATTCCTGCTCGCTCATTCGAGCCGGTACTCCTATGTCTGATTTTTGCTTGTTATTCATATTGTCGTCATTGTTCACAAATACTCTGACCTCTTTATGAATAAAAAGTTCTGCTTAATATTATTTTTTTATAAAATAGATGATAATAACGGCGCTAAGCCTTTAAAATCACTACGTAGTAGTATGACAAATATGATACAACTACAGATATTAAAAACAAATATTGCTCTATATGAGCATTGTAACCGCAAAGTACCTCTGACATGAACCAAAATAAACATCACATTGCAGATGTCGCTATTATAGGTAGCGGCGCAGCAGGCTTATCACTTGCATTATCTCTAGCTAATTATTGTAACGTTACCGTGATCAGTAAAGGAGCGCTTACCGAAGGTTCTACTTTGTATGCCCAAGGCGGTATAGCTGCTGTATTTGATAAACAAAACGACAGCATAGAATCTCATGTTGAAGATACACTCGATGCAGGCGGCGGTTTATGCGATAGAGACGCTGTTCATTATACCGCCAGCAATGCTCACGATTGCCTACAGTGGTTAATCGACCAAGGCGTACCCTTTGATATGGAGTTTGATAGCAAAGGAAAAGAGCGTTTTCACTTAACACGTGAAGGTGGTCACAGCCATCGTCGTATATTGCATGCAGCCGATGCAACAGGCAAAGCGGTGCAAACAACACTTATCAGCCAAGTTAAAATTCATAAAAATATAACGCTTTTAGAGCAATACAACGCCATTGATTTAATCACAGATAAAAGCGCCGGAAAAACAGGCTCACACATTGAAGGCATGTATGTGTGGAACAAAAAAGCTAAAAAGGTAGAAACCATTTCAGCTAAATTTGTTGCTCTTGCAACCGGTGGTGCAAGTAAAGTGTATTTATATACATCTAATCCAGACGTATCAAGTGGTGATGGTATTGCAATGGCTTGGCGTGCAGGTTGTAAAGTTGCCAACATGGAATTTAATCAATTTCATCCAACAAGTCTTTATCATCCAGAGCTACAAAACTTTTTAATTACCGAAGCCATGCGCGGTGAAGGGGCTTATTTAAAGCGCCCTGATGGAACTCGGTTTATGAAAGACTTTGATAGCCGTGAAGAGCTTGCTCCACGCGATATAGTGGCACGCGCAATCGATTTTGAAATGAAGCGCTTAGGCGCCAATTGTGTTTATTTAGATATTAGCCACAAAGATAAAGACTTTATTATTGAGCACTTTCCTACTATTTACGCAAAATGCCTAAGTGTAGGGCTTGATATAACAAAAGAAGCAATCCCTGTTGTACCTGCTGCGCATTACACTTGTGGTGGCGTAATGACCGACTTTAACGGTAAAACAGATCTCGATAACTTGTATGCTGTTGGCGAAGTTGCTTACACAGGCTTGCATGGTGCAAACCGTATGGCAAGTAATTCACTATTAGAGTGCATTGTATTTGCCCACGCTGCAGCTAAAGATATTTTAAGTAAAATTGAACATGCACCAGAGCCGATGGCGCTTCCTCATTGGGATGAGAGCCGTGTTAGTAACTCAGATGAAGAAATTGTTATTACCCATAACTGGCATGAACTACGTTTATTTATGTGGGATTATGTAGGTATTGTACGCTCTACTAAACGCTTAGAACGAGCACTGCATAGAGTTGAGTTGCTACAGCAAGAAATACACGATTACTATGCAAACTTTAGAGTAAGTAACAACTTACTTGAGCTTCGTAATTTAGTGCAAGTATCAGAGCTAATTATTAGAAGTGCTATGGAGCGAAAAGAAAGCAGAGGCTTGCATTACACTATTGATTACCCTGAACAAAGTGAAAATCCAACGCCGACTATTTTGACTCCAAAACGCAATTAATTGCGCCGACAGTGGCACGTTTTAGACGCGCATAACTTTGCTCATTAACGCCATTGGCTGAAATTATAAGCCAATGGTTGTTACTAAAACCTTTAATATGAAGCCATATATTATTACCATAAAATCGGCTTTTGTTACTTATTTCACCCTGAATTTTTAAGCTCTCGCCCTCAAATCTAAATAACTTTGGTTCTAATATTATAATTCCCTCATTTGGGTGAATTGCTAATACTTTGCGCCACATTATCAAGCCAGCTAGTGCATTTATTATTAAACAAAAAAGCATAGCTAATAGTGAATCTAAAAATAAACATAATATAAAACTGAGCATACAAAAAAAGACCACAATTGGTTTGTGGTCAGCTTTATTATTTGTAACCGTAAACCTATACACGAACTCGGTCTAAGATCAGCGAAACCATACCGTTTAACTGCTCGTCTTTACATTCTTCATGACCCATAAACCATGCAAATAAGTCAGGGTCTTCTTCTGTTAGCAAACGCTGAAAGATAGCCTGTTGCTCTGCGCTCAAAGAGTCGTATGCTTCTTCTACAAACGGCATAAACAAAACATCTAGCTCTAACATGCCACGACGACAAGCCCAACGAATACGTGCTTTACTATGAATTTCAACCATTTTAAACCTCATACTTAATTGACTCGAGTTTAACAAACACAAGCCTATTTAGCAGCTATTAATCTCTCATTAAATAATAAACCCGCACCAATAAGCGCTTGTCTGTACCATACGTAACAACTGCGTTATTATGTCACTTCATTTATATTGCAAAGAAGGTTTTTATGTCGAGCGTTTATTCATGTCCGTTATCTCATCAACTTATTAGCCTCTGCGGTGCTGATAAATTATCTTATTTGCACGGACAAATCACTCAAGATCTAAATAAATTAACCAGCAGTAATTATTTGTGGGCTGGCCATTGCAGCGCCAAAGGTAAACTTTGGGGTGTATTTAAATTATTTTCTTACCAAGATAGTTACTACCTTGCGGGTAGCCAAGCTGAAGTTGAAAAATCATTAGCTGAACTTAAAAAATACGCTGTATTTGCAAAAGTTGATATTACTGAATGCTCAAAGCGTTTAATTGGTTTAATTGGTGATGATTTATCGGATGTGCTGGCACAACTTGATATTAGCTTTGAAGGCGATGCAAGCGCGTGTGATTTTACGAATGGTAAAGCGCTAAAATTAGCTGATAACCGTGTTTTAATAATGGTTGATAACCAATTTAGCATGCCTGATAACGTATCCACACTTGATAACGAAGCCCCTTGGCAACAAGCAGCGATGCTTGCCGGTGAGCCTCAGCTAAGTGCAGATGCAATTGGCGAGTACGTTCCTCAAATGGTAAACCTACATGCTATTGGCGGTATAAGTTTCAAAAAAGGGTGTTATACCGGTCAAGAAACAGTAGCCCGTATGAAGTACCTTGGTAAAAATAAACGTGCAATGTATATCGTTTCAGGGCAAAGCGAAGGGATTCTTTCAGAGCCTGATTTAGAAACCCAATTAGGCGAAAATTGGCGCCGTGCAGGTAAACTTATTGCACAAAGCTTTGATGAGCAAACAAATAAATTAACAGGCCTCGTTGTGTTGCCAAACGATACTGATGTAACTCAGGTACTTCGTGCAAAACACACACCTCAGGTGGAGCTAAGCATTCTGCCTCTACCCTACTCTCTTGAAGATGAATAAATAGGAATGACTATGATCGTTGCGGCAAACAAAGTGGTAAAAATGCATTATTCAGTAATGGATAATGATGGCAATAGCATTGATAACTCGTTCGGTGGTGAGCCACTACACTTTATCATTGGCACAGGCTATTTAATTTCAGGCCTAGAAAATGCTTTGCTGGGCAAGCAACCAGGCGACACGCTTAGCGTAAAGGTTGAACCTGAAGAAGGTTACGGCGAGCGCCACGAAAACCTAATGCAAGCAGTACCTAAATCAATGTTTGAAGGTATGGAAATTGAAGTTGGCATGCAATTTCGTGCATCAACAGATGATGGTGACCAATCAGTAATGATCATCGATATCCAAGATGAAGAAGTGATTGTAGATGGTAATAACCCACTTGCAGGTATAACACTTAACTTTGATGTAGAAATACTAGAAGTACGTGATGCGACAGAAGATGAATTAACTCACGGCCACGTACATGGCGAAGGTGGGTGTGGTCACGACCACTAATGTACTGCTAAACAAATAAAAAAGCGCCTTAGGCGCTAACACCGATCAGTTAAGGTATTTTTGATCGGTTGACCGATCTTTTGGTTGCTTCACAATACCCTTATCATCTTTTGATTATGAGGGTATTTTTATGCTTAGTCATTGGTTACTTGATACAGATA
>NZ_JACGWD010000060.1:0-27574 GCF_014077565.1 Pseudoalteromonas sp. 5Ae-yellow | reverse complement strand
AGCAAAAGCTGCTGCCACTGTGCGCTTGTTCTGTAAGTTTTCATCACCTGCTCCGAATTTATCATTGAGCAGGTATTTTTAGATAATCAGAACATCGATGCTAGGTGTGGTTCGCTAGACGCTTACAGCTGAGTCGGTGTTTGAGGCGTTACCAAGGCTTTTCTCTTATGCAGAGCCGTTCTTCGGCTCTAACTCATAATTGTCCAAAAACGAGTTTACCCGACCCTCCGCTTTTCGCTCAAATAAGACCCCGAAAAATGGCTCATATAGCTATCTAGGCCAACGCTTTCAAAAACAGAAGTATATTTCCGATAACTACCTTTGAATTCCTATAAACGGAAGTTTGCTTCCGAAATATAGCAATATTGGGTTAGAAACCGGAAGTTTACTTCCGTTTTGTACTTTAAGTTTATAAACCGGTGTTTAATGAAAGCTGGGAAGTCTAGAGGTACAAGCAAACATTGGGTTATTAAATTTAATAATTAGCTTTTAGCTAAATTTAGAAAAACTTTAAAGCTGGTAGTTTGATTATTTGAACTGACCTCTATATTTCCACCGTTTGCTTGCGCTAGAGCTTTAACTATTGCAAGCCCTAAACCAGCTCCATCGCTGTGTCGTTGGCGCGATTTATCGGGTCGATAAAAGCGGTCAAATAAATAAGGTAAATGCTCAGAAGGTATTCTCTCCCCAGTATTAATCACTGAAATACATATTTTTTCAGCGGTAAATATTTCACTATTTACTGTGATTGATGAGCCTTTTGGGGCATACCTTATTGCATTGGATAGGAGGTTTGATAATAATTGGCGAAAGTGTAATTTGTCACAATAAAAACAAAGGTTTTGACCTTTTTTCTTAAATGTAATCAATGAGTCTTCAGCCAAAGCATCAAAGTACTCAAATAATGCTTCAATTTCATCATGGCTTTTTAGAGTATTTTGAACGGGTTTAACCAGTCCATTCTGAGTTTTTGCAAGCCAAAGCATATCACTAACCATCTTAGTTAGTCGTTCCAGCTCTTCTAGATTAGAAAACAATAATTCTTGATACTCTAACAACTGTCTTTTTTTAGATAAACCAACCTGTGTTTGAGTGATTATATTTGTTAGTGGAGTACGTAACTCATGCGCAATATCACTAGAGAAATTTGATAAACGAATAAATTCACCTTGGAGCCTGTCGAGCATCGAGTTAAACGACTGCACCATATTAACAAGCTCAATAGGCACTTTATTTTCATCAAGCCTTACATCCATCTTATTAGTTTGGATGTCATGCATTTTCTGACTCAAACCTCGTAAAGGGTTCAATCCTTGATGTATAGCAAACCAAGCCACCAATAAAATGAGTACCGCAGAGCCAAACATAATAGCCCAAAGACTTTGTTGAAATTGATTGAGAAAGTGTAAATGAAAGCTCATGTCTATCGCTGTAGTAATTTTGTATTGCTGTTGCCCAGTACTTAAATTACTCACCAGAGCTCGGTAGGTGTGGGTATCATTTTGCCATGAGGTAATGTTGTTACGGTTAAAGCCAGCTGAAGCATTAGCACTCATTACAAAATCACTAAAATCTCGTTCAGAACTTTGAAAAATGAGCTCTCCTTTTGCGGTATTTACCTGATAGTAAACACCGTGATGACCCGCTACAGCGTTAGATAATTCATTTTTAAGTTTCAGGTTTGATTTATACTGTTGTCTTAAAACTAATTCAATAGATTGATTAATAACATGCAGTTCACTACTATCTTGCTGGAAAAAATGATGTTTTATCGAACTATTTATTAAGGTGGCAACTAAAGTTAAGCACGCAATAACGGTTACAGCGACAAACAACACAACACGCATCGTAAGTGATAAAGGCCGTGACTTAATAGCCATCAGTTTCAACCTCTAATTTATAGCCCATACCACGAACCGTATGAATTAATTTAACAGTAAAGTCATCATCAACTTTTGCTCTTAGCCTACGAATGGCAACATCAATCACATTGGTGTCGCTATCAAAATTCATATCCCATACTTGAGAAGCAATTAACGAACGTGGCAGTACTTCACCTTCGCGCCGTAACAATAGTTCAAGTAAGCTAAACTCTTTATTACTCAATAAAATACGCTTGCCTGCACGTTGTATTTTTCGCTTTGGAATATCCATTTCTAAATCAGCAACTATCAGTATATCGTCAACTGTTTGTACTACACCACGGCGAATAAGAGTGCGTACTCTTGCTAAAACTTCAGCAAAAGCAAAAGGCTTTATTAAATAGTCATCAGCACCAAGTTCGAGCCCCTTTACTCTATCGTCTATACTATCGCGAGCAGATAAAAATAGTACTGGGGTTTTGTTATCTGCTTCACGTAGCGACTGTAAAATTTTCCAACCGGATACGTCAGGTAACATGACATCAAGTATTATTACATCAAATAAGTCGGTCATTGCTAGGTGATGACCGTCAAGTCCATTGCGCGCCAAAGAAACCTGAAAACCAGCTTCACTTAGTCCCTGTTTTAAATAATCTCCTGTCTTTGATTCATCTTCAACAACTAATAAGCGCATACAATTCCTTCATTAAAGTCCTAACAACTACCTCTGCAAATATTATGCAGTATCTGTCACTACAGCAACATGACACCAACATTACAACTTTGTAATGTTCGCGTCATGTTTAAGACAGGTCTATTTTCTATACTCAATACATATTCTGGTATGAAGGAGTAAGGAAATGGGGTTTAAAAAGTCATCACAACAGGTTAGCACACCACGAAGACGATTTGTTCAAGGCTTAATTGCAGGAGGTGTACTTGCTGCTTTTCCGAGTGTATTACATGCTGCATCATCTTTAGTAGCAGGAACAATAACAGGCACTGTGCCCGAACTTAGCGGCAAAGTAATTGATCTGGTTATAGATGAATCGCCGGTTAACTTTACTGGCGTAGTACGTATGGCGACAACTATCAATGGCTCTATACCCGCCCCTACCTTGCGCCTCAAAGAAGGCGATGACGTTACTATTAGAGTAACAAATAAGTTATCAGTACCGAGTTCAATTCATTGGCATGGCATTATTTTACCGTATCAAATGGATGGCGTACCTGGTATCAGTTTTAAAGGCATTATGCCTGGCGAAACCTTTGTTTATAAATTTAAATTACAACAAAGCGGTACATATTGGTATCACTCACATAGTGGCTTTCAAGAAATGACTGGCATGTACGGTGTATTAATTATTGAACCGCGAGAAAAAGATATTATTAGTGCAGATAACGAGCATGTTATTCAATTATCTGATTGGACTGATGATGACCCAATGGCGCTGTTCCGCAAATTAAAAATACAGAGTGATGTATTTAACTTCAATCAGCCCACTGTTCCAGAATTTTTTGATGACGTTTCAAATAGCGGTGTTTCGAATGCTTTGCAACGCCGCAAAATGTGGAATCAAATGAGAATGAATCCTACAGATTTAGCTGACTTATCTGCATCAGCAATGACCTTTTTAATGAACGGTAGTACGCCAATGTCAAATTGGCGAGGAATGTTTAAAGTTGGAGAAAAAGTAAGACTTAGGTTTATTAATGG
Organism: Pseudoalteromonas sp. 5Ae-yellow; assembly: GCF_014077565.1. Taxonomy (NCBI): domain Bacteria; kingdom Pseudomonadati; phylum Pseudomonadota; class Gammaproteobacteria; order Alteromonadales; family Pseudoalteromonadaceae; genus Pseudoalteromonas; species Pseudoalteromonas sp. 5Ae-yellow. The sequence continues at coordinate 23,995 of NZ_JACGWD010000060.1, read as the reverse complement.
CTCAAGCAATACTTTTTTTGACGTTCGTATTCCCGAACTAAAACTAACAGTTGTACAAGCTGATGGGCAAAACGTTGAACCAGTGACAGTTGATGAATTTAGATTCGGCCCTGGTGAGACCTACGACGTAATTGTTGAGCCTAAAAATGATGCCTATACGATTTTTGCTCAAAGTATGGATCGCTCTGGTTACGCAAAAGGAACTTTATCAAGCTCGCCTAATATTGATGCGCCAGTACCTGCACTTGACCCTGTTGAATGGTTAACGATGACCGATATGATGGGCAATATGACCCACGGCGGTGAGCATTCTGCAATGGCAGGTATGGCTGGCATGTCAGGTATGAACTCTAAAGAAATGGATCATAGCGCTATGGAGCACGGTGCAATGGCGATGGATCATAGCAAACATGGTATGTCTGAAAACCCATTGGCAGTTGCCAGCCCTAAAGTGCGTCATGCCAAAACGGAGTATGGAGCTTCAGTTGATATGCGCGTTGATATGCCTAGAACAAATCTTGATGATCCTGGTATTGGTTTACGTAAAAATGGTCGCCGTGTTTTAACACTTGCAGATTTACACTCACTTGAAGGGATCACTAACCAGCAAGAGCCAGAAGCTGAAATTGAGTTGCATTTAACCGGAAATATGGAACGTTATAGCTGGTCATTTGATGGCTTAGAATTTGGTAAAAGCACGCCAGTGCATATGAAGCATAACCAACGTTTAAGAGTTATTTTACAAAACGATACCATGATGACGCACCCTATGCATCTGCATGGTATGTGGAGTGATTTAGAAAACGAGCAAGGTGATGTGCAAGTGCGACGTCATACAATACCTGTTCAACCCGCACAAAGAATCAGCTTTTTAACCACCCCTCACGATGTAGGGCGCTGGGCTTGGCATTGCCATTTATTATTCCATATGGATGCCGGCATGTTTAGAGAGGTAGTCGTATCATGAAACAATTAAAACTATCTAAATCATTTAGTTTATTAATGTTAACTGGGGCTTCATTAATTAGTTTCCCTTTATTAGCGCAAAGTGAAATGGCACAAATGAATAGCGCTAAGATGCAACCACAAGGAGGAAGTGCACCTAAAGATGCAAGAGACCCCCATGCTTACTCTGCGGGAACAACTTTAACAGAAGGCCCATATGCGCTTGAGGGCAATGAGCGATTAACACTCGCTGATGAGCATCCATTTTACGCATTACTAGGCGATCGTCTTGAATATAACGAGCAAGCAAACGCAGGTGTATTTGACTTACAAGCATGGTACGGCACTACCTTTGATCGATTGGTAATTAAAACCGAGGGTGATTTCAGCGAAGGAAGTATTGAAGAAAACCAAACCGATATTTTATGGGGTCATGCCGTATCAGCATATTGGGATACTCAAGCAGGTGTTCGTCTTGATTACAATAAAGAAGGTGAAAATCGGCAATGGTTGGCTTTTGGCTTACAAGGTTTAGCCCCTTATTGGTTTGAACTTGATATGACAGCATACGTAGGTGAGCGAGGCAATACCGCATTTACGTTAGAGGCAGAGTACGAACTACTACTCACGCAAAAGCTAATTATACAACCGCGAGCCGAAATTACACTTTATGGCAAAAACGATAAACAAAACGAGCTTGGAAGTGGCCTATCAAGCAGCGCGATTGGCTTTAGGGTTCGTTATGAATTTACACGCCAGTTTGCGCCCTATATTGGCGTTGAATGGAGCAATAAATTTGGCAATACCGCCGACTATGCCACATCAAGTGGACAAAGTAGCAACAACACCGCATTTGTTGCGGGTATTAAATTTTGGTTTTAATCATTTTAAATAAGAGGTAATTATGAAGTTTTTTAACTCTGCAGTAGCCATTTTAGGTTTAGTGCTTACATTTTCCGCATCAGCGCATATATCACTCAAGCAATCAATACCTGCACAAGAAGCCATGTTAATGCAAGGACCAGAGGAACTTTCGTTAATTTTTAGTGGTGAAGTAAGGCTAGCAAAAGTCATCATCAAAGATGAAAAAAATAAAACAATAAACTTTGATTTCAAACCCAGCGCCACCCCAAGCACAGACTTTAATTGGTCATTACCGAGCCTAGCCCAAGGCACTTACACGGTTAAATGGACAGCACTGGGTGGTGATGGACATAAAATGACTGGCACGTTTAGATTTATGGTACATAAAAATGAATCGCATAAGATGATGCAAGAACAATCTAATACCCACAGCAAACATAATCATTAAGTAGCAACATCATGCAATTAAGTGAATGGTCAGTGCTCTTACTATTATTAAAACTAGCAAGCTATATAGCAATTGTAGGGCTTGCGGGCACTTTATTAATGCGCTTTATGTGTGGCAACAGCAATGTTGCAGAGCATCACTTAATTAGCTTTCATCAGTTCTTAAAACGTTGGCAAATTACGTGTGTAGTTACAGGTAGTATTGCTGCACTTTTACAAGTACCTATAGAAGCTGGAGCAATGGCTGAATCAGGCTTTATGGGAATGTTTGACCCCTTTATGCTTGAAATTGTTTGGCAATCAGTCATAGGTGACCAAGCAAGGTTTAGAATACCAGCGCTTATTATTGCTCTAATTAGCGCATGTATGTGGAATGTGGAATCAGATGATAACGTAGCAGGTTATAAAAACGGTGCCGTTATACTAATCATGCTTGGGTTTATCGCTTATAGCTTCACTTTTACTGGGCACAGTGCAAACGAAAATGGGTTAGTGAAAAGTATTTTAACCTTTCACCTTATTGCCATTGCGAGCTGGTTAGGGTCATTGTGGCCGCTTTACAAAAGCTGCACTTTACTACCTACCAGTGAAGTAAAGCGGTTAATGCATTACTTTGGTCAACTCGCTATTGTTATTGTATTTGTACTACTTATTTCGGGCTTAACTCTGCTCCTGCAGTACCTAGAGTCATTTTCTGCATTGTTTACATCAGATTATGGGCAACTAATTTTATTAAAGCTGTTACTCGTCAGCGCGATGCTGCTCCTAGGTGCATGGCATAAGCTTTTTTTAGTCCCGCAAATCACTCAACAACACCATATAAGTATATTAAAACGCTCGATTACTGTTGAAATAGTAATTGCCCTGTTTGTACTTATTACAACAAGTGTATTTACCACACTTGTTGGTCCGCCTATTTAACGATTAATAAAAAGGGAAACGTATGTTAATTAAATCCTTTAATTTAAAAATTTTATTGCTACTAATTTTTAGCACTGTTAGTTCTTTTACTGTTAGTGCACATGACGATGAAAAATATTCAAAAAAAGGCAAGGCCTTTGTCAATGTTGATAGCGAGGCTGCAAAAACAGTCAGCCTATTTCATGCATCTCTAAAACAAGGTAATCGCGAAGCTGCACGTAAATTACTGGCCGACGATGTCATCATTTTTGAAGGCGGAAGTGTTGAGCGTTCTGCAGATGAATACGCGAAACATCATATGATAGCGGATATGAAATTCTTAAGTGCTGTTAATAGTGAACTACTAGAGCATCAAGTTTACACAAATGGAGACATAGCTTACTCAATTTCAAGAAGTAAAACTCAAGGAAAGTACAAAGGAAAAGATATTAAGTCTATGGGAATGGAATCAATCACATTAAAAAACACCGATACAGGTTGGAAAATCACTCATATTCATTGGTCAAATTAAGGAGTTAACAATGCGAGTAATCTACATTACCTCAGCGTTATTTTTATCATTAACTATGTCATTTTCGGCGATAAGTATCGAAAAACAACATAAAGCATTAATAACTTATGAGAATTCAGAAAAACCTAAAATTGAGCTTACCGTTTATAAAAGTAAAAATTGTGGATGTTGTAATAAGTGGATTGCTCATTTGAGCGAAAACAATATTCAAACAAAAGCAATTAACGTCAATGACATGGGGACGATTAAATCTCAGTATCAAATAAAATCAAATATGCGGTCATGCCATACAGCCGTTTCAGACGATGGATTTGTATTTGAAGGTCATGTTCCCGCCAAACATATAAAACAGTTTTTAGCTGAACAACATCCTGAAAAGACGATAGGGCTCTCTGTTCCCGCTATGCCTGCTGGTACGCCAGGTATGGAAATGGGCGATCGCTTTTATAAATATAATATTGAAATGCTTACGCACGATTTACAGCAAAATACTTATAAGCATATTAGCAAATACGCTGAGCAGTTTTAACACTTATGGCACAACTCTTGATGTAATATTAAACATTGATTCAATGATTAAATATATAGTGGGTTTACGCCTAATAACCTGTAAGAATTACCCATTGGTATAAATGATATACAAAGTAAATGATAGAAAGGAGCCATCTAATGTCGCAGTATTTAAAGTTTTTCTTAATGATAGCCACATCAACATTAGTCATGTTTGTACTGATGTATTTGAATACTTATCAGCTAAGTCATGTTTTTTTTAGTGAAACTCGCACTTATATGGCGCTTTATATGGGAGCCATGATGGCAGTGATAATGCTACTTTTCATGCTCAATATGTATAAAGATAAAAAGAAAAATATAACAGTACTCATTGCTAGTGTTACCGTATTTGCGGGAAGTTTATTTTTAGTTCGATCACAAGCGACTGTTGATGATAGCTCATGGATGTCGGCGATGATCCCACATCATTCAATTGCAATACTCACCAGTGAAAGGGCAAAAATCAAAGATAAGCGAGTCCAAGAGCTTGCAACAAATATTATTGAGGCACAGCGTCGTGAGATTAAAGAAATGCAGTGGTTACTAAAGGATATAGAGAAAAATGGCCTAGCAGAAACTCAGGAGCAAGCACAATCTAGGACCGTACCGGATTTTAATGCTAAGTAAAATTTTATACCAATACATAAAAGGGAGCTAAACATGAGTAAATCAGCCCAACTTTTTAGAATGGCCACAGATGAGCATATTTGTCCGTTTGGTTTAAAATCAAAAGACCTACTAGAGCGAGAGGGATATACAGTTGATGATCAGCTATTAACTTCTCGAGAGCAAACAGATGAATTTAAAAAACAACACAGTGTAGAAACTACACCTCAAACATTTATTGATAACAAACGTATAGGTGGCTATGACGACTTACTCGATTACTTTGATAAGCCAAAAGCTGGGCAAGAAGGTACAACTTACACGCCCGTGATTGCGATTTTTTCGGTTAGTTTTTTGCTTAGTGTGGCATTTAGTTTTGCAGCGAATAATAGCTTATTATCAATGCAAACCGCTGAACTGTTTGTAGCCCTAACAATGGCAGTGTTAGCAATACAAAAGCTTCAAGACTTATTTAGCTTTACTAATTCATTTATAACCTATGACTTAGTCGCTATGAAAGTAGTCAGGTACGCCTATGTTTACCCATTTTTAGAAGCATTTGTTGGCATTGGAATGATAGCCGGATTACCAGCCTATATTATTGCCCCTATTTCATTGTTCATAGGTGGGGTTGGTGCTGTTTCAGTGATAAAAGCAGTCTATATAGATAAACGAGAGTTAAAATGTGCGTGTGTAGGCGGTGACAGTAACGTACCACTAGGGTTTATCTCCCTAACAGAAAACCTGTTTATGATCGCTGCCGGTATTTGGATGTTTATTAAGTAAACAACAGCTTTAATTTAAAAACATAATGGTGTACTAGCTCAGACTTGATCTGACAGTTACCCGTTTTTCAATCGGTGACTGTCAGTTTAGATTTGAGCTAAATCCTTCTCAGCCCAAATCGATTTCCCATCTAATAATGAGATCAGCGCCACTTAAGTCAAGAATTCAAGGGACATTCATAAGCCATTGATTTACAATGAGATATGACGCTTAAATTGAGAGCTACCAACTTAATTACACTCTAAAAATAATTATGTTTTTTATTAGATAAATTTCTTAAACAACGAGAAATCGCTTACAAACATCTATTACTGTAAGTGATTTGAAGCGGTAATTAGCCTAGTTATTAAAACGTATACTTTTTGCTTTAAACATATGGTCGAAAATGAGATGCCCTGATGAAGATTAACGGCTTTGACTTAATATGCTTGTGTAGTGGCAGCGTTAACTTGTCCAACTTTATAGATGCTCATCGGTAAAACTTATAATTAAATATTTACTGGTATTTTACTTTGTGGGAAAATAGCCACCCTCTTAGGGGAGTAGCCTGCTCATTAGTGAGTAAACTTATCAACATAATTGCACCTCATGTGCATGGTAAGTTTGTAATGTTGTAGCAAGCATTATCGGCAAGACCTAGGTAGACACTATCCTCATGGCGGGAGATATTTGTTTGCCTCGGTTTAATATTTCCCGCCAAAAGACTAAAATTTATGGATATTTTCTTAACCTCTACCGTTACTGTCGCTCTTGCTGAAATAGGTGATAAAACCCAACTTTTATCTTTACTCTTAGCAGCCCGCTTTCATAATAAAATAGCGCTTATTTTAGGTATTCTCGCTGCAACAATTATTAATCATGGTTTATCTGCTTGGTTTGGTGATTGGCTAAGTGGGAACTTTGTCGTGGAATACTTACCTTGGATAGTGAATTCAAGCTTTATTGTAGTGGGTCTTTGGCTACTTATTCCAGATAAGGATGAAGAAGTGAGCCACAAATATGACTGCTATGGCGCGTTTGTAGTAGCTTTAATCTTATTTTTTATTGCTGAAATTGGTGACAAAACACAAATCGCAACCGTATTGCTTGGTGCGCAATATCAATCAGTACTATGGGTTACCATAGGGACAACGGTAGGAATGTTAATTGCTAATGTCCCTATTATATACGTTGGTAAAGCTTTGTTACAAAGAATTCCACTAAAAACAGTAAGAGCTATTGCGGCCAGTGTTTTTGTGATATTGGGTATTCATGGCTTAATGACGATATATTGATAAAGTAACGTTGAAATCAAGCGCAAACGCTTACCTAACACTATACAATTGATTGTAAGCGTTTTTATAGTGTCAATTGTAAGCAACTTTAATACTATAGTAGCCCTTAAATCTACTATTAAACTTTCGTAATTTTACGATCATAGTAGCGTTTAATAAAATAGCCAATGTTCAAAACTTGTTATTTAGAGCCTAAGCAACAGCTAAAATCGCCACCTGGTAACATGGAATCCAACACATTAAAAACCCGATTGTAGTGTTTGCGCTGATTTATTTAAGCTGTACTTCTTTAATGTGTTATTTACAGACTACTATCTTAGGTTTATCTTGAATTACATGAAGCTATCATAGGTGAAAAATGAAGAATTATATTTCTATTTTTACTGACCTTCACTGCAACCGTTTATAGCGATACCATTCATTACATCGACGCATCCTCACTCAGGCACACCCCAATAATAAGTACTTTATTGAGGTTCTGACAAAAGCCCTAAAAACATCAGAACCCGAGTTTGGAAAATTTAAGCTAAGCCCATTAGATACCCTGATTAGCCAAGAACGGCAACTGAGGGAACTGAACAAAGGCAATACTGATGTTTTTTGGATGAGGATCACCCCAATACATGAAAAAGTAGCTTTGCCGATCAAGATCCCACTAATTAAGGGTGCCTAAGGGCTAAGAGTGCTTGTAATAAATAAGTTGGATAAATCGGTGTTTTCCATGCTCAACTCGCAGGAGGAATTAGCTGGTAAAATAGCAGTTTTAGGTAAAGACTGGCCTGATGCAGCAATATTACGCGCGAATAAACTTTCAATCAACACAGAGGCACCTGAATATTCTCTTTACAATGTCATAGCAAAAGAGCGATGTTTTTACTTTCCAAAGAGCTATTACAGAAGCTTGGTCTGAACTCCACAGCCTAGAAACCCCTCGATTAACTATAGACACTCACCACTTGCTCCAATACCCCTCAGCTGTCTACTTTTTCGTTGCTAAAGATAATTAAAAGCTTGCCGAACGAATTGAAGTAGGACTTAATAAAATAAGAAGGTCAGCTTGACGCACTTTTTTACGAATATCCGCTTCATCAACTCTCGTTAGCAGCTAGTAATATAAACAATGCCAAAATTTATCAACTTAATAACCCGCTTTTTGTTAACTCCGATGAAAAAACGGCCCTAAAAAAAGCACAAAAAGTGGTATTAAGGCACCTTAAAGGGTCAAGTTGTACCAGCTCATATCTGATCTTACAGTTTAAGTGAATACGTTTAGACTTCATCAGGCAGACTGCTATGAGCGAATTGCAGACGGTCGAATTAGTTGCCTTCTCCTAGCTTGCAAGGTAGCCTGTAAAGCATTCATAAAAACATGGACGCACTATGAAAGCTTTCTTTTTCATTTTTCTATTTGTCTTTTCTATTAGCTGTCTCGCTGTTGTAAAAAGGCATGATATTCCCCCTGAGAATTATGTGTCGAAAGAAGCTCCTAACTTCTTAGTGGATATGCCTCATGAAGGGCATGGCGCTTTAATTAACCCAAGGTGGGTTGTAACTGTCGCGCATACCATTTTTTATAATTATATTGGTAAAAGTTTAAGGGTTGGATCAAATACATATCAAATTGAAAAAGTGTACATACATCCTGAATTTGAAAAACCTAGCGAAAGTTTGTTGAAAGGAAATTTAGCGCCTTTAATGAGTTTTTTTAAAGCAAGAAGTGATATTGCATTAATCAAATTAACTTCGCCTGTGAGCGATGTATTACCGATTACTCTTTACACAAACACAAAAGAACAAGGAAAAACAGTTACAGTTTTTGGTAGAGGTGCCACAGGTAATGGGCTTATTGGCGAAGAGTCTGAGACTAAATCTTTGAAACAGCTGAATCACTTCCAAAATATTATCGAAAATGCAGAAACTAATTGGCTGACATTCAGGTTTGATAAGGCACCTAATGGATTACCTCTAGAGGGAATGCACGCTTCAGGTGATAGTGGTGGAGCCTCTGTCATTTATCAGGGTGGTATACCCTTTCTTGTAGGGCTTTCAAGTTGGCAATTAGCGCATGGCGATATTTCTGATTTTAAGGGTGGGTTATATGGTACAACTGCATATCAAGTGAGAATTTCCAATTATAGTAAGTGGATTAAGGATGTATTAGCTAGCGAACCAAAAACTGTCAATTAGCGTCTGTTTTGGGACTGTAATGAAGTTCGACCTAGAGCGAGAAGCGGACGGTCGTTTAAGCTCGTTCTTGGACAATTTTGAGTTACATAGGTTGTTAAATTAACTCAGTTAGAATTAGGTGATGTATTGAATAAGCGGCTCGCCACGGCGGACTTTCTGGCAGTGTGGATGATGTGCAACGCAAGCAAACTCTGTTGGTTATGACGGGTTTCATAGGGTAAGCTAGTACATAACCTACTGACTGAGAAATATTTATGGACACAATAAAGAGCAAAGCTAGAAGGCAACCTCCATACAAATCCATTTGGTTTTGGGTGTTGCCATTTTTCACTCTAATTGTAGTGTTGACATTGGTCTCTATGGCTCAAAATGTCTCTGGCTTCTCTGAGGGGCTAAAACATACATTAGAAACCTATCGGATACCGCTGGCTTCTGTTGTTTTTTGTGTTACGACATTAATTCAATGGTTGATAGCTCACAACTCAAATAAGCCATCCGAATTAGAGGAGCAGCAAGTAATAAATAGACACCTTAGAGATGAGTATGATGTTAGTGAGCGTCTTTTAATTAAGCAGTTTGGTAAATTATCCTCTGACCGTGCATTTACTTTTATTTCAACAGATGACTTGCCAGCAATTCACTCAAAGGTGTATGCGGAAGACCGTCTAATTAAACGTGGTAAACTAAGTGTCTGTGATGAAGCGATACGAGCCATTGACTACTACTTTCGGAATACCGAAAGGCTACTAGAAGAAGCTCTAAACCTATTGCAAAACGAAGAAGCCAAAGAAACGCCGAACAGGCACATCAAAGAAAGTCTGATCATCCAGCTAATTCAGTATTTAAATCAATGTGCACTAACACTGCATTATGAAATTGGGATGAGGGTGATTAATTTGGATAGCTCAGATATAAATACCTACCGAGATGCTTTTTTCGAAACACTCCATCTAACAAACTTCTTAGGTGGAGAGTTATCCCCCATAGTGAATCAAGTGGTTGAAACCCCATCAACTGAAAAATCCAACTCACAAGAGGATATACTGAACATGTTTGTTGCTGCCCATGAAATAGCGGAGAGTTTAGTGACCAGTAGTGAAGGGGCTACATTTGGTGGCCTGTATAGAAGCATCCAGCTAAGGTCGATCATCAAACAAGCGCAGGGTTCTCCTTTATACCTATTAGCTTGTCAGGTTATTCAAGATATTGTTCTTGAACCACTACTAGGCGAAAGCGATAAAATAGGCGCTGTGGAGGTTGATGACAACTATCCAAAATATGACATATACAACCAAGCTGGAGAGAAGAAGCTAACTCTCGGTTACAAAGAGGTAGATGAGAACACTCTTACCCTCATCCTGAGCGGTGAAGGTGAGAACATAAAAACAACTGTAAGGTTTGTCGATTCGGAAAAGAAAAGGTTCGAAGTAGATAGGGACATGGGGGGGCGCTTTACCCTTGAGTGTAAAAAAGCTATTAACCGGCACTTAGTTATTGAATAGCTATCAACTTGACGGACTGCAGTGGATGAGTAAGTTTGACCATATAGCTAGAGTTTTTGTCATAAGGTAAAGTAAGTCAAATACTAAACTGAATGCTGTGTAGAAAAACTAACGTAAAACACAATGGGGTAGAAAAGAGTTGGACTGCCGAGCTTTCATTAGATACCAACTTATAATCTTAAAGTACAAAACGGAAGTAAACTTCCGGTTTCTAACCCAATATTGCTATATTTCGGAAGCAAACTTCCGTTTATAGGAATTCAAAGGCAGTTATCGGAAATATACTTCTGTTTTTGAAAGCCTTAACTTAGATAGATATATGAGCCACTTTTCGGGGGGCTTATTTGAGCGAGAAGCGGACATTGAGAGTGGCTAAATGTAAGAGTTAATTGATTGGTCAAACTGTTTTTTACTCATATATTCATGAAATGAGGAAAAGCGTATATTGTTGACTCAGCTTTTTTGTAGGCGATAGAAACTTAGAGATAGTAATATCTTAGGTAATTTGGTAAAACTATGTAGATATTATCGTGCCTATAGCAGAGAAATGCGCTATTCGCGTGCTATTAAATTATACACATGGAGTAAGGGTATTGTTCAATAAATTAATTCCAATTTCTCTGATCGTTTTGTTATCAGCTTGTGGTGCAACCCAACCAGCACCATACCAAAAAGATAAAATACTTGAAGATAGAGATCAATATAACGGTTTAGAAGGTATGGCTCAGTATCAAAAAGATCAGAATTACCTTGTAAGTAAAGAGCTGTCTGATAAATGTACCAAAGCTAAAATTGACTTAGCAGTTGCAGAAACAAATAAAAATGCTAACGAAATTAAGAAACAAAATTCACTAATTAGCAATACGTGTATAAGGTTTTTCAAGTCGGGCCTCTAACAGTTTTGTCGGTTCCACGTCGTTTCATATTTTAGCAAATAATTACAAACCGCTTAAAACGGCGGTTAATTTTTTAAAGGAGTAAGGTTTTTGAATTTAACTAGGAAGGTTCTATTAATTTGTTTGTTTTTTCCATTTGTAGCTTTCGCCAAAGGGAAAGTTGGGATTGCCGTCGGTGTGTCTGTTGATGGGTTTTTTAGTCCTGAAATAACCGAGTTTAAAATTGATGAAGTTCATTCTGGATCTCCTGCAGAAAAAGCTGGAGTTAAAGTTGGTCAATTAGTTATCGAACTTGATGGTTGCAAAATCCCGGGCTGCCCAGCAGATAAAGCTAAAAAGCTTATGGATAAAGAAACAGGTGAAATATTACTATTACTAGTTAAAAACTTAGATGGCAGTGAAGCTTTGCTAAAAATACATGTAGGTGAGTAAAAATCTAACGAGAAACTAAACAAGGATAAAAAAGTTGGCTTTTATATGGGCTCCATTAACTTCAAGAGCTTATTTTGGGGTTATTCTACAACTTTATTGTTACAGTCCGCTTATGGCACAGAGCAGACCGCCGGTAATTATTGAGTGATGCAATCCACGGCTATAACTGCCCATGAATACAAGTTCTTTATGTAATGAAAAATAAAGATGCGCTGTTGCTACTCCGCAAAGCATCGGCCTAAATAAACTCTACCTCGAAGTAAACCGATTAGCTTTCGTATAACAGATAGGCAAATTATCAATTCAAATCACTTACTGTAATAGATGTTTTCAAGCGATTTCTCGTTGTTTAAGAAATTTACCTAATAAAAAACATAATTATTTTTAGAGTGTAATTTAGTTAATAAATCTCAATTTAAGTGCCATATTTCATTATAAATCAATAAGTTCTCAACGCGCCGTGAATTCTCGATTTAAGTGGCACTGATCATTCTCTATTATTTAGATTGTGGCAAAGCTCAAAACTCACTTGATAATAATTATCATTTAAGTATTGACTTGCATTTAGATCTAACTGATAATCGTTCGCACAAACACAGTGTAACGACCTCAGTGCCTACGGAAGAATATTCAGCAAGGATGCTGACACATTAAAAGAAGAGCGTGCCGCTTCGTGTTATTACTTACTCGACCCAAGTAATAACATCAAATATCACATTTACTTGCTACATTGCTCATATTAGTGACGGTTAATATGACTCAAAAAAGCCCTAACGGGCTTTTTTTATTTCTTTAAATTTTCTATAAAATCTGTATCTTACACTTCTTAAACTCGTTTACTTACCTTAAAAGTCCACCGCGCTATTATTTACATTTTATACGCACGATCTGATAAGGTATCGCCTTGCGTTTGCGCTAAAGCTGGCGTAAAACATAACAGTAGACACCCTTTTTTGCATCTATTTATAATAACCGATTTAGTCTCTACTTAAATGCATTGAGTATTAAACGTTTAAAATGCGCAAATAGTGCAAAAATTTAATAATTTAGCATTTAACTAAAGTCTGTTTACCTTTCGGGATTAAAACTTGTTCTATTTAGGCGCTATTTAATCGCGGCAAGATATACTGGCCCTAAAACCTATCGTAACTATTACTAATTGGAGACATTAATATGTCACAGTTTAATTTGAAAGCACTCGTTCTTGCTGGCGTTTTACTTGCCAGCCCTTTCGCTCATGCAACATTAGAAGATGGCATAAGAGCAGCTAACGAAGGTGAATTTGCAGTCGCCCTAAAAGAATTTCAATACCTTGCCGATAAAGGTTTTGCACCAGGAATTTACGAACTAGCTAAATTATACGAAGGTGGATACGGTATAACACGCGATTACCGCAAAGCAGCTGCGCTTTATCAACAAGGCGTTAAAAAGAACCATCCGGATTCAATGTTTGCGTTAGCTGTTTTATACGACGAAGGTAAAGGCGTAAAGCTTGATCACCAAATGGCTGTTACCTTATTTGAAAAAGCAGCCAATAAAAACCTGCCTGCGGCTCAGTTTAATTTAGGTGTAATGTATTCCAATGGCGTGGGCGTTACACGAGATTATGAAGCGGCACGCAACTGGTACGAAAAAGCAGCTGCAAACAATTACTCTTTAGCACAATTCAATTTAGCCCTCATGTATTTTGAAGGGCTAGGTATGCCAAAAGATTTAGAAAAGTCGTACATTTGGAATACTATCGCTGAGTACAACGGCAATATGCAAGCGAGTCATAGCCGCAAACTTGATGAGCGTAAAATGCTGCCTAAAGAAATTGAAGAAGCTAAAGAAAAAGCCGATGCCATTTATGCAAAAATACAAGTGGGTACCTATGCTGGCGAAGGTCGCTTATTTTAAAGTTTAAGAGTTTAAGACCTTAGTTTGAAACTAATCTAAAAAAGGCTGAATTACATAACGTAATTCAGCCTTTTTAATATCTTGATTTAGCAAGTTCAAAATCTATTCAACTTTACAAAATCAACATACTCTTATTTTATGTAAAGCCACTTTAGTAGCTTAATAAGAAGTTTGCTTTGTTTTAGCAGCATAACAATACGAGGATTAAACGAGCCCGATACTAACGTGTTTTTAGCATGGCTAAACGTTAAAAACCCTTCTATGCCATGATAATGCCCCATTCCTGAATGCCCTACACCACCAAAAGGGGCATCGTCAGCAGTTACTTGCACTAACGTATCGTTTATTGCCACAGTGCCACTGATTGTTTGCTTCATAATGTATTCTTGAGCGTGCTTATCTTGCCCTAAAATATAAAGCGCTAACGGGTGGTGATGGGCTTTAATATAGTCAATTGCGCTGTCGAGCGTGTCATAACTCATTATTGGTAGTATTGGGCCAAATAACTCATCTTGCATAAGCTGCATTTCGTCAGTAACTTGAGTCACTAAGTGCAGCCCCATACGATGTTTTTGCTCATCTTGCTGGTTTTGCTCAAGTGGCTTAATAATGTTTGCGCCAAGCTCTTGGGCTTGCTCTAAGTAGGTTGCTAAACGTTTATAGTGTGCATCGCTAATAATAGAGGTTAAGTTTTTACCTTCAACACCGTCTTTAAAGTGCTTTTTATAAAGCTCGCATAATTGCTGAACCAACTGATGCTCAAGCTCTTTGGGTACAAATACGTAGTCGGGAGCAACGCATATTTGCCCTGCGTTGGCCATTTTTCCAAACAGTATGGCTTGTGCCGCTTTTTTAATATCGGCATTTTGCGTAATAATAACTGGCGATTTACCACCGAGTTCGAGCGTTACTGGTGTTAAATTACGGCTCGCTGAAGCCATTACTAATTTACCAACGGCCGATGACCCCGTAAATAATAAATGAGCAAATGGCAGTGATGAAAACTGCGCGGCTACGTCGCTACCGCCTTGTATTATTTTGCAATGCGTTTGTATGTCGTCTTTAAATATTTTTTCGATAACGACGTTTGTGTGAGGTGTAAACTCGCTTAATTTGAGCATCACTCTATTACCGGCAGCTATGGCGGTAAGCACAGGTACTAACGCTAACTGAATGGGGTAATTCCACGGTGCAATAATACCAACCACACCTTTAGGTTGGTAATTAACACTTACTTTTGAAGGCCACAAACTTAAACCTACAGAGCGATTACTTGGCTTTGCCCATTTTGGTAGCTTTTTGATAATGTGCGCGAGTGTTTGAACCGTAGGCAATATATCGCCAAGTAGAGTATCGAAAGCGGTTCTGTAACCAAAGTCTTTTGAAGCAGCATCCACTAGCTCTTGCTCAAGTTCAACAATACGTACACGGAGTTTTTTTAATAAAACGAGACGTTTATCAATTGGCAAGTAAGGTGTTTCGAGAAAGCTTTTTTGCAATTCATCAAATTGGGGAATTAAAGGCATTGCCTGTGATGTGTCGGTGCTCAAAATAGATTACTCAATTTTTAAAGTTACCGCAGACTATAACCTTGTTCTGTTTTTCGAGCAATAATACTAATTTGCTTGAAAGCGTAATATATAACTTGAGTTTTTAAGGGTAAATCTACCCTAAGCAACTCTTTTGAACACTAATGGCGTGAATTTAACTGAAATAGATTGGATATAAAGAGTAGCTTTGCTTTAAGTTATAACTTTAAACAAAACTACTCTGATATAGGTTGGTTGGAACTAATTTAGTACAGTTTTAAAAGCCAAATACTTGCGCTGCGATAGTCATTGTCACTAGCGTAATTAAAACAATTGCGACGATGTTTAGTACAAAGCCTGCTCTTATCATGTCGCGCATTTGTATTTGCCCTGAGCCAAACACAATCGCATTAGGTGGTGTTGCTACAGGCATCATAAATGCGCAACTACACGCAATAGCAGCAGGAATAACCCATACAAGGGGTGAACCTGTTATCGATTCAGCAACAGGACCTAATAACGGTAAGAAACCTGCAGCGGTTGCTGTATTGCTTGTAATTTCAGTTAAAAATGTAATTAAAGCAACCACAACAAGTACGCTCATAACAAGAGGAATCGCACTTGCGCCTTCAATCATGTGAGCAATAAACTCGGCAAGCCCTGATGACTTAATTTGAGATGCAAGTGTAAGCCCGCCACCAAATAATAATAAAACGCCCCACGGCACTTTAGCTGCGCTTTCCCAATCAAGAATACGTTCGTCACTGCCTTTGTTTGCAGGCAAAACAAATAGTAATAATGCAGCGGCAATCGCAATACCCGTATCAGAAATTTTAAGCCCTGTTATGTCGCCAAGTATAGGTCTAAATATCCAACACAGTGCTGCTAAAACAAACACAAATAACACGCCTTTTTCGGCACGTTGCATTATACCTAGGTTTTTTAGCTGCGTTGAAAACACCGCTTTTGTATCAATTTTTTGATCGTTTTTAACATTAGCATCTACTTTATACGCAAATTTGGTAAGCCAAACCCAACTAATGATAAGCATACTTAAAGACAGTGGTACGCCTACAATCATCCACTGAGCAAAGCCTATTTCAATTTGATAACTATCTGATAAGTAAGCAGCCATTAAGGCATTAGGCGGTGTACCAATTAAAGTAGCAATACCACCAATGCTTGCACCATAAGCAATTGATAGTAGCAATGCTTTGCCAAACCCTTCATTACTTGGGTCTGATTGCTTAACCAAATTGGTAATTGAAAGTGCAATAGGTAGCATCATTACGGCTGTTGCGGTATTAGACATCCACATCGACAAAAATGCAGTTACAAGCATCATTGCTAAAATTTGCAAACTTGGCTTTTTACCCGCATATAACATGGTGCTAAGCGCTATACGTTTATGTAACCCCCATCGCTCCATAGCGATAGAGATTAAAAATCCGCCTAAAAATAAAAATATTAGTGGGTGCGCATACGGTGCAGCCACACTTTTTATGGCTTCTATACCAGCAAGTGGTGATATTACCAAAGGGAGCAAAGCTGTTGCTGGAATTGGCACTACTTCACTTACCCACCACGATGCCATCCAAAATGCTAAGCCAGCTGTTTTAAATGCAGCAACCGACATACCCTCAGGTGGGTTTATTAGACAGGTAAGCAACATAACGCTTGGGCCCAGTAATAGCCAAAACCATTGCATACTCTGTTTTTTAGGAGAATTGTTTTTTAAAATTTGTTGAGTCATTACTTTTCCTAAAATTTATATTTAAGGCCAAGAGCTACACTGCTGTCGTCTTGTTCTTCTAAATTAAGATCGGTATATAAAAGATAAGCTGTAGTTTGCTTATCAAATACATAATCAAGGCCTGTGCTCCATTGCGTTGCCTCAGATGCTTGACGAAGAGTTGAGTCATCCTTTGCAAACTGAATTTTTGGCACCCACTTATCAAGTGTATAACTGGCACTTAATACGTAACCATTGCCCGACTTACTGCCATCTACTGATTCTGAATGCTGGTACAGCGCACCTAGCTGTAATTGTTCGAACTTATAAACACCGGCAATTCTGCTTGCAGTAATATTATTAAGTGAATCAACATGGCTTAACGATAAGTAATATGGCGTATTATTTAAATTACGGTCGCCATAAATAAGCGTAGCAGCAAAGCCTGCTTTATCGTCTTTATTGTCATCTTTTGGCGCATAAGTAAACGAAAACTGTGCATTATGCCAATAGCTTGAAGTGTAGGTTATGGTGTCTCCAAGGCGATCTTGCCCTGCAATAACTTGTGCCATGTCGGCTTGAGTTTCATTAAAGTTATCGACTTTGCCCTCAGAGTATTTAAAGCGAGTATCGTTTCTTCCTACTACAACTTCACCAAACGCACCTTTTAAACCCAAGTAAGTATTACGTGCAGTAAAAGGCTCATCGGTGTCGTCTTCCTCAAACCCTTTAACTTGTACTTCGTATTTAAACACTGCACTTAAATATTCGTTAAGTTTGTGCTCGCCTTTAATACCAATACGCGAGAATGGCGCTTCAATCTGTGTCCCTTTATCTGCATAGCGCATAATACCTGTATCTGTATTAGCAATTTGCACTTCGGCTTTACCATATACAGCATATTCAGCCGCTTGAGCAGAGTACGAGCAAATAGCAAGGCCAGTAATTGAGGTGAGTAAAATACAGGGGTGTGTAAACTTTATCATTATGTGTCCTGATTATTAGAATCTACTTGTTGTCAGTTCTAATAGAGCAACTTTACTGCCAATGATATAAAGTTATTAAATTTCAAATGGTTGGTTTTATAAATCAATAATAAAAGAAGAAAACGTGCGGTTTTCCACACATTAAAATAATTAAATTGTCACAAATACCGCACATATTAGTCAGTGAACATATCGCGGTTTAAATTGTATTTACTCATTTTATCGTAAAGGGTTTTACGAGCTATTTGCAGTGTACCCATCGTATTTTTAATACTGCCATGGTGTCGCTCTAGGGCTTCTTCTATTAATGACTGCTCATAAAAAGTAACTTTTTCAGATAGACTTAAATCGGGTGAAAGCTCACCTTTAGCCTGCGTTTTACTAACACTAAAAGCGAGCTCAACTCCTAATAAAACCGCGCGTTCAGCTTGATTTCTAAGCTCTCTTACATTGCCAGGCCAATTGTATGCAATTAAGCGCTGTTGTAACTTACTATTAAGAGGGGCTGGTGGTTTGTGGTAACGCGTTGCTGCAATGGAGCTAAAATGCTTAAACAGTAATACTATATCGGCTTTTCGGGCGCGTAGTGGCGGTATGTTTACTTTTACCAAGCTGAGTCTGTAGTATAAATCAGCTCTAAATTCGCCTTTTTCCACTAACGAAAGGAGGTCTACTTTGGTCGCTGCTACAATTCGTATATCTAAATTAATAGGCGTATTTTCGCCGACAGGTGTAACTTTTCGCTCCTCTAATACGCGCAGTAATTTAACCTGCAAAGACAAAGGCGTACTTTCAATTTCATCTAAAAATACGGTGCCGCCTTGCGCAAATTCAAACTTACCTTTGCGAGCATGAGTTGCTCCCGTGTAGGCACCACTTGCTGCGCCAAATAACTCACTTTCTATTAATTGCTCAGGCACTGCGCCGCAATTAATCGCAACAAAGTTAGAACTAGAACGAATGCTTTGGTCGTGTAAATAACGTGCTACAAGCTCTTTACCCGTGCCTGTTTCGCCTTCAATCATCACATCAGCAGGCGTATCAATCACGGTATTGAGCAAATGCATCATGTCTTGCATTTTAGGCGTATCACCCAATATGCGAACGCCGGGTGCTGAGGTTTTTTGTACAGCTAATTTTAATGCACGGTTTTGAATTACAAGGCTGCGTTTATCGCAGGCCCTGGCTATGCAGTCGAGTAGTGTTTCATTAAGTGGCTTTTCAAATAAATCATAGGCCCCTAGTTGCATCGCTTTTACAGCAATTGTTACATCGGCATAACCTGTTAAAAATATAACCGGAAGCTCACTGTCAAAGGCAGTTACTTGCTCAAGCAGTGTTATCCCGTCCATTGTGGGCATATTTATATCGCTAAGCACCACCCCCATAAAACGGCGGTTGAGTTTAGTTAAGGCGGCGCTTGCATCGCTAAAACACTCAACTGTATAGCCTTCAAGGGTCAGTAATTGCTTTAAAGAATCTCTGATCATAGCTTCATCATCAATAATAATGATGTGCTTACATGCTGATTGTTCAATCATCTGCTTTATCCTGCGTACTTGATAAGCTTATTATAAACTCAGCCCCCCCTTCTAATCTATTATGTGCACTTAAAGATCCACTAAACGAATCAATAATTTGCTTTGATATAGATAACCCAAGCCCTAAACCATTACTTACTTTAGTACTGTAAAATGGTTCAAATAAATTACCAAATGCATGCTGTTCGATACCCGAACCGGTATCTAAAATTGAGAGTTTTACGCGGTTATCAAAGCATTCAACCTTAAAGCTCAATTTCCGAACTATTGCGCCATTCATTGCCTGGCTTGCATTAGTAATTAGATTAACCAGCACTTGCTCAAATTTAAGCGAATCTACCCATACAATCAACGTGCCATCTATTTGAGGTTTCTCTACTTGGACGTTATCTTGCTTTAATTGCGAGCTGGCTATCATTAAAGCGTTATTAATTAAACCCGCCAATGGGTGAGGCCGTAACTGAGTTTGTGAGGGTTTGCTAAAATGCTTTAACTGTCCGACTATTTTGTGCACTCGCTCTACAAGCCCTTCAACAACATTAAGGCTCTCAGCTAGAGCGCTATAGTTTTGCTTAGCTAATAACCTTTTAGCACTTGCAAGGTAAGTGTTAATTGCACTTAATGGCTGGTTTATTTCATGATTAATGCCCGCACTTAACTGCCCTATTGTGGCCAGCTTAGCAGATTGCACTAGCGCAACTTGTGCTTTTTCAAGCTCTTGCGTTCGCTCAATTACTTTTGTTTCTAAACTGTGTCTTGAATATAAAAGTTTTTTATAGCCAGCAAAACGAGCCAGCAAGCTATAGCCTATAATAGTTATTATACCGTAAATAACACTAACCCAAAATAATCGAGGTAATTGCGCCGAATTTACAGAGGTTACATCAACAAGAACATACATATTTGCGCTAAAGTAACGCAGTGGTTTAGCTGCGCTTACATATAACTTTTTATTTATTTTATAATGCGTTATACCTTCACTAATATATTGAAATTGCTCAACATATGCAGGTTGATGATCTAAATATGCTCTGCGTAATTTAATATCACGACGTTGCGTTATATCAAACTTACTAAAACTATTTAAACGCCAAGCGGGCACATCCGACATAGCAATAACGTCATCAGTAAGCTGCAAGTAAAAATGACTCGCCATTGATGTATTTAAAAGCTCTCTATCATTTTCAAATTTACTTACATTAACCTTTAATACCACAACACCTACCGCTTTGTTGTCATGATAAACTGCTTGTGAAAAATAAATTCCTCGCTCTTTTGAGCGCATACCTAAGGCAAAATAGGCAACTTTTTCGCCTGCAAAAGCACGTTTAAAATAAGGTCTAAATGCAAAGTTACTACCTAAAAAGGTGTAATCAACTTGCCAATTGCTACTCGCAGTTACTTCACCTTGAGTATTAAGTACAAATATATCAGAGGAGCCACTTGCCTGTTGAATGTCGGCCAAGTAATTATTAATAGCGCTATAGTGTTGGTTTTCACCACTCACAAAATCAATCATTAACTGATTATAAGTAAGCAGTTGTGGGATAGCAGAAAAGCGAACTAACTCGGTATCAATATAATTATTTAATTGGGTGACTTGACCCTGTGCTTGCAGCGTTGCTTTTTCAATATCGTTAGCGCGGCCTACCCAAAATGTAACAACTAAAATTAATACTAATAATAAACATACTGTAATTATTCTTTTAGAAAACGAAAACATGGCCTGCCCGAGAAATAGCCTAAAAATTTAAGGCAGCTAGTGTAACGACTTATAGGATACAGAGATATAAACTTTTTGTTAACAAAAGCATTTAATTATACTTACTAACAAAATTTAATCCTAAAAACAAAAAACACCGCAAACAGTTATGTTTGCAGTGCCTAAAATGTAGAACAAAATTAATACTTTATTAATTTGTAGCTAAAGCTGATCTATTTTTTAAGTATTTGTATAAACCGATTAATGATGCGGCTATCCAAAATATTTCAATCACAAAGCTTGCTAAATTAAAGTTATAGCAAAGGCTAATTAACAATAAAATCGCCCCTGTTAAATTCATCATATTATACGTTAGGCTAGCTGGAGACGTTTTACCTAGCTGCAGTAAGAAAAATGAACCAACTACTAAAAAAGTACCTGTCATGCCTATGATGTCAAATAAGAGTGCTATCACGAAACTATCCTTTATCCATTTTTAAATAACCCAATAAACTGGCCCGATCCATGGGGGGGGT
Organism: Pseudoalteromonas sp. 5Ae-yellow; assembly: GCF_014077565.1. Classification (NCBI taxonomy): domain Bacteria; kingdom Pseudomonadati; phylum Pseudomonadota; class Gammaproteobacteria; order Alteromonadales; family Pseudoalteromonadaceae; genus Pseudoalteromonas; species Pseudoalteromonas sp. 5Ae-yellow. The sequence goes on along the minus strand of NZ_JACGWD010000060.1, from coordinate 2,147 downwards.
GTTTTTTCATTCATTGAAACAGCAAACCGAGCGATTCTATCAATATGGTAAATTCTAACAAGGCCATATGTCCGTAAGGAGAAGGCTTTACTTCAAAACTTTATTTAAACGTTACTTTTCCGCCGATAATTTTATAGGCTGGTGCACCACGAATAATAGCCTCTCGGGCAAATGGGCGACTGCAGTTAGGGCAAATACATGGCTCACTTGTAAAGTCTTGACTAATTCGCTCTTTAAAACACTTAACTAATGCCCCTTTCCCTCCTTTTCGGTATTTAAATAACGAAACTTTACAGGCTGAGCAAAAAATATCGACCGTTTTAGTAGGGCCTTTTTTATTGGGTTTTGCCATTACGTCCTACTGGATTATAAAAAGTAATTAACTATGATATCAGTTTAGATAGGTAAAGGTTACAACAGGAACTTAGAATTTTTATGCGGTATGTTTATTGAGAATAAGCTCATAATAATTTTGCGGCTATAAATAAATCCAGCCTAATCTTTAAAAAAGAAGCGGTTTAATTGAGATGATAATACATTCATATTAAAAGGTTTAATTATAAACCCCGACACTTTAGCTGCAATAACTTGCTTAACTTTATCTGTACCATCTTCACAGGTAACCATTAATACAGGAATATCAGCAAGAGCTTCATCTTTTCGAATATTTGCGAGTAAATCAACACCATTCATTTTTGGCATATGGAGGTCTGTAATAACCAAATCAAAATGCTGATTGCGTAAAAAAGCCAAAGCTTGCAATCCATTAGTTGCTTCAACGATATTGCTATACTCTAGTTTTCTTAACATATTAATTAATACATGACGCATAAGCGGCATATCATCAACAACTAATATTTTCATTAATACCTTTACCAAATCATGTAAATGGAGATTATATAAAACTACTCTACTCGTAGATAAGAATCAAATTAGGTGTTAATGGTTATTCAAATTTTACGGCCATAGCCCTAAAATAAGCCCCATTAACGAAAACTGTAAAATGTGATACCCCCCGTTAATTAAAAAAAGCTTTAAAGGGCGTTGCTCAAATATATAACTTAATCCTAATGAACTGCCAATCCAAAAAAAGCCGATAATAAAGCCAGCCCCTATACTTTCACCTAAGCTTGCGTCTTTACCTAAAAAAAGAGACAGCATTAAAGCGGCTATAAACACAAAAAAAAAGCTGCCGCCAAATATCAACTTAGGATTAGCCGATTGTAAATCAAGGTCGGTTAAGCCAATACTTTCCAGCCATGCATTTTTAAATAAAGCTTTTGAGTACCACACACCGCCAAGCATAAACGATGAAAGTGCAGCTACAAGTATTGCAAAATAATCAACATCTAAAAGGTTCATACAAACAGCCGTATACAAGAATGTAATACCGTTTGGTATTAAATATTAACGGTATAAAGATACTCTAAATGTAGCTATAAGTAGGGGATTGAGCAAATGACTTAACTTGAATCAATTACCTGTATAGAAGGTAATTATACAAAATAAAGTCTATAAATCGCCAAACTTAGCGTTAGTCAATACAGCCAAATCAGTTGGGGAGAGTGCGATTTCTAAACCTCGCTTTCCGGCGCTCACATAAATAGTATCAAAAAGTGAAGCACTACTATGAATAAACGTAGCTAAGCGTTTTTTTTGTCCAAGTGGACTTACTCCCCCTAAAATATAACCAGTGCTAGCTTGAACTTTTTGCGGGGCAGCCATTGCTACTTTTTTGGCACCACATAATTTTGCCAACTGTTTTAAGTTAACTTGTTGCGACACAGGAGTAACAGCAACAATTAGCTGCCTTTCGTGTGTTTCAAGAACGAGAGTTTTATATACTTGGGCGCTATCTAAATTTAACTTTTCAACAGCTTCAAGCCCATATTGACTATTACCTGCATCGTGTTCGTAACTGAGTACTTCAAAGGGGATTTTTTGTTTTTTAAGTAATTCGATTGCTGGGGTCATACTATTTAATCGTGTTTTTTTTAACAGTAACAAAAATAAAATTTAAAGCATCGAGTAGGGTGAGGCTTATGCCTCATCCCTCTCACAGAACCGTACGTACGGACCTCGTATACGGCTCCTGTACCCTTCACATTTTATCAACTTATTTCCTAAACGCTGATAAAGCAAGCCAT
>NZ_JACGWD010000108.1:0-8855 GCF_014077565.1 Pseudoalteromonas sp. 5Ae-yellow | reverse complement strand
ATGGACAATGCCAATCCATAATTGGAATCTGACATTGTCGCAATTGGCCATCCACTTCGAAGGTAGGTTAGATGGTGTGCTAGATATTTAGCAACTTAGGCTGACACAGAATTCTGAACGCCCTCTATAGACCCTGTATCAGCTAATCAGTTCTCAACCACTCAAAATCATGGCGGTGGCCAAGTTAGAGTTTATGTATTTCAGTTCGGTTACGGTAATACAAACAACGCAACGTTTGCAGGTTCTAGTGTATCTGCCACATCTAGCACTCCTAGATGTGGAGCAAACCTAAGTACTTGTAGTGCAGGCCAAACAGTTACTGGATTCCTCCATCAATTCGATTTTTTTGGCGCATCAAATATAAGTGGTACTGTTAATGTTTCAGCAAATTCGATAGCATCACCATTTGGTTTTTGGAGTGATTCTGTTTTCGTTCAATAATTAACACACAAGAATTAGAGCACAACCCATGTTCACAATGACACACGAACATGGGTATTTAACCAATAAGTTTTACAATATCAAACACTCTAGACTTAGCTTCAATTGCATTTCTCATTTGAGCTGACCCGTCACTATGTAATTTTAGGCTTTCCAATTCCTTAGTCACGTGAGCTACATAATTAACTTTTTCATCTAAATTAAAATCAATACTTGGTGGTGTATACATATCAAGCATTTGACCGCTAGAAATTAACTTATTGTCATAAAGCTCTTTAGCCATTCCCATTACTTCATTTCCAGAAATATTGGTCATATCGTATTTATTTGCAATTTCTTGCCATTTAGCTTCAGCATTGCGACCGGCAGAGCTGATTGAAACGGTGTCTGTTTCGGTTTTCTTGGTTGTGTTAGTAGCCTGTCCATCATTTATTCTTGTGCTTAACGCGCTATGTTGGGCTGACTCAGCATGATTAACATACGGTGTATTAGTAATTTGCATATTTGCTCCCTTATTAAATATTGCAACGACAATGCTTATATCAGAGCAAGTAGCAGGCCAACAAATCGAAACCTGTTATTTGCAACAGGTTTTTTAGAAGTATTAATACTAATCTCACAAACTAAGTGATCATTTATATGGGTTAAAACCACTAACTACTGCGTTATTTATTTAATTATTAGAACAGCTAGTTATGTAAAAAAGCCTTGTGTTTAATGATTTTCCTCCGCCTAAAATAGATCACTTAATTAATGAAAGTGGTATAAGCACGAAAGTACACATCGAGGTAGAAATGTCAGTGATTTTAGCCAACAGAAGCGGCGAATGGGAAATAGTATGGTTTAATAACGGCAAACTATTGCCGATTAAATAAGGGGATAATTAAGTATTCATTTAAATCTCGAATGAATGAGATCTAGCCTAGCGATAATTTTGTTGCTTCAGTTGATACTTTTTCAAATACATCATTCAATATTCTATAAATCGTAGCCGAACCCAAGTCATAATCTTTTGCCAATTGACCAATGGGTACACCTTCTTTCCTTTTATTATAAATTTCTAAATCTATTTCATCGGTTCTTTTTGTTGGTCGACCAAATTTAACGCCGTGCTCTTTAGCTTTAGCAATACCCTCTAGTTGCCGCTCAGAGCGTAAATCAGTTTCAAATTCGGCAATGGCTGCTAACATGTTAAACATTAACCTTCCAGTGGGAGTAGATGTATCAATTGCTTGGTCAATTACTACTAGATCAATATTTTCTGCCTGAAAGCGCTCCGCAACTTGTGATAAGTGAATAACGGAACGCGCAAGACGGTCTAATCTGGTGATAACAAAAGTGTCCCCTTCCCGAAGATAATTCATGCACTTTTGAAACTCTGGTCGAGCCGCTGTTTTACCACTTTGCTTTTCATGATAAATTTTATCGCAGCCAACTTGATTTAACTTATCAAGTTGCACTTCTAAACTTTGACCTGTTGAGCTTACTCTCGCGTATCCAATTTTTGACATTTTTTTATCGTATACTTTAAGATGTTTTGATAAAAACATTATGAGAGTACTTTTGATAATAGTCAAATATAGTTATCATAAAGTATAGCTTTTTGTAAACTAACTCAATAAAGGATTTTAAGTTATGAAATATTCACATTTACTCCCTGCAACAATGTTTGTTGTTGCTGCTGCAAGTTTTTCTTTCAATGCAATCAGTGCTGATACTTCGGTTACAGAGTCATCTTCGATTCAAGTACAAGAGCAACATGATCAAGTTGCATCATTGAATTCTATTCTTGATTTTGAAGAAGCAGCTAAAAATGAGCAAACAACCAGTGAATATGAACGTTGTAGCCCTACAATTTACACTAGATACACTAGTCTTAAATTGGAGCAGACTCGAACTATTGCAAGCTTTACTTATGATGGTGGTAATTGCCGTAGATACGGTTTTGCAATTTTAAGAAACTATGACGGACATGATTTCAAAGTGACTTTGGTTGATAGCAATGGAGATAGAGTTGCTGGCGGATATAGCGTAGCAGTTTCCACTTCTATCTTTAATGCAGGCACTTATTATTGGGAAGTTGAAAATAAAACAACAACTGGATCTACTTATGGTGGAATTACTTATGAAGTAAGATCTGGTGGCTAGTTAAACTTTCTATTAACGACTCAGCCCTATGAGTCGTTAATAGAAAACAATCTAAAATAAAAGCTTAAGTTTTATAAAATTATGTCGATAAAAGAAAACGACATATGAAAAAGGATTTTTATGAAAATCAGCACCAATCTACTACCTACTCTATTTGAAAGTAAAATATCTATTTTTACAAACAGTGATGATGAAAAAATAAAAAGCTTTTCTACTAAAACAAGCGAAAGTGGCTTAAAAATTAATATAAACACAACTCACCTTGATCCTAAAGTTAAAGAAAAAAAAGACAATAATGCTTTTGATTCATCATTAATTGAGGGAAGTGCATATGAAAAAGTATTTAAAAAAGAAGAGCTCAACTTTTCTAATATGAGTATAAAAGAACTTCATAGTATTGTTAAAAATGTGAATGAAATGGAACGAGAATACACACAAAAATACGATAGTGATGAACCAGTTAGATTAGGTAAGTCAGGAAACCCCATAATATCCAAAAAAAGAGAAGATATGAATAGTTTAGAGTCTAAACTTAGGATCCTTTCTTATGGTGGAGGGGATGTAGATCCTGATAAAAAAATTAATGTTATGGAGTATTTTTCTAATAGTTCAGAGAAATTAGATGGACTTGCTAAAGAATATCCTGAACGTCAGACTTATCAAGTAAGAGCCTCTTACATGAAAGAAATAATTAATACGTTTGATAAATTTATATCAGACGATACTTTTGATTTATATCAAGAAAAGGCTGCTTTATTGTTAACCGACAAAAAGAAAGTCGATGTTTTTATTTGAAAAAAGCCTAGAACATAGCAAAACAGCTAACAGCTTATTGAACACCATTTTGGTGGTTTATAACACACCGAAACGGCGTATATTACATACCCTGATAATTTCACCAATAATTACCTTTGTAAACAAGTAATTAAAACAGCTAGGAATTAAGCATGTTATTTTGCCCCAAAACGGCGTTTAATAATGTTATTGGACAAAATTAGATTTCTACTTAAAACACAGGAATAAATTTAACTTTTTCAGTGTCCGGTTATCGCTCAAAGCCGACCTATAGAATAATTGCTTTAACACGTTTTGGGGCAAAGGCGAGTTATACTTATAACCCGTCTATGGACAGAAGCTAGTTAACCTGACTACTGAGTGTCAAGGGGGAGCAACAACTGCCATCATATCTGGATATCACACACCTCCATTTGACTTTATCAGGCGATAATCGTTTGTTTAGAGAAGGATATATTCGTTTATCTCATTGTTAACAAGAATACAAATAACGTGATATTCAAAAGTTAGGCATAATATGCGTCATAATGTGGCTTGTCATTTGCTTCTATGGCGTTTGTAATGATCTCCCATGCGTTAGTTAATTGCGGCTGCATAGCTTCGGGAAACTGAACGCCTAGTTCCATTGACTTAGCATGACATTTTTCATTCACGTACTCATACAACGTATTTGCTTTAACTTCCGCACCTTCAATGTCCTTCAGTAGATTAGGTGCTATCTGGTCTTTGCCATTACCCCGAAATTCAGTCAGATTGAAACGGAACGAAAAGTACACTTCCAGTATCTTCCTCACGTACGACTGCACTGCAATAGAATCACAATTCTCTGGTCGTTCTACAGCTTCTTTAACCTTGCTGATCAAATAAGCATACTCGGATCTGTGGTCTTTAAGCAGCTTAGGCAATGGAGCAATCTTAGATTGTTCGCCTGTACGATTAACTAAGAAGAACTGTGCTCGCTTTGCTGTGCCCGTCTTAGTCCTACTGAAATAGAACAGCCACGTTTTTACTAAGTTGAAGAACTCAAAGTTATGCGTAGAAATGAAAAGCTGTTCTACGTGCTCATGACCTAGCTTACTTTTGATAATGCCAAGAACGTTATAAATGTGGTTTGAATCAAGGCTACAGATCGGGTCATCCAAATACACGATAGGTTTGATGCCATTTAAGGATTCATCTTCTAATTGTGTAATGAAGTACGCAAATGCTATTGCAGTACGTTCACCATCAGATAAGTGCTTTGCCTCTCGATCTTCGCGCATGAATTTATATGTGCCACCTACAGGCTTAATCTCTATATCAGTCTTACCGAAGTACTGTCGCAAGTTGTCGTTTAGACTATGCGCTCCCTGTTTAGTGTTATTAAGTTCAGCCTTTATCGCATCGATACGTGCCAGATTAGCGTTGATCTCGGTTTGTGCGGTGACAGAAGCATCTTTAAACGCTTGTATATCAAGCTGCGCTTGCGGGTGATCGTAGTTCTGTGTTTCTTGGTACACATAGTGGCGTTTGATTGCTTCAATAGCCTGACGCTGCTCTGTGGAATGGTTAGCAGCCCGCTTATTATGCGCTGTTATTGGTGTGTTGAACTGCTCCACCAAGTCTGTAACTAGCGGTAAAGGATAGTCTGATGCATTGAATGGAAGTACCTCAGCCATGTGTTCTTTCTTGTCAGTCAGCAACTTAACCAGTGACGCTTTTAGTTCTTCGACAGAATCATCGATTGGCTGGATTTGGCTTCTTAATTCGTCAAAACCTTTCTGTAGATCTGGGTAAAGTTGACTGGTATCTGGAATACTTGATATGAATGCTTGTGATTGAACCGAAGCGATAGCAACATCAATCCTTTGGCTAAGGTCTTTGTACGCTTTCGAAAAATAAGCATTTAGCTCATCAATTCTTGCCTGACTAATCGTGTTGTGACAGAACTGGCAGGTAGTGTGTCCAGCGTTACGCTCTATCCCTTCTTCAACCCAACTTCTAAGGCTTCTATCTGAATCCAACTCAGCAATAGTTGTCTGTGTTACTGAAGTAGCCATGATTGATTCAATATCACCCAAAATACCTTTCATTTCTGGGGTGCTAAGTTTAACTTTAGGCACGCTTGATACATTACTGGCTCTTGCTGTATCAATGTAAGCACTCATTTTTTCTGGTGTTAGATCATGACTAGCTTCAGCAGATGCAAGCATGGATCTAGCGCTTGAAGCGTTGAATGTAGACCTACCTAGAATACTCAATACCGCAACGTTTCGACCTACTTCAGTTAAACGATTGTTTTTCTCTTTTTCTTTGCTTGCTGCGAACCCTATGTCTTGATCTCGCTTAACTTCTTTTGCAGGAATAGTCTCTTCCAATCCTTGAAGTTCTGTTTCTAGTTCGATGTTACGTTCACCTACGATCAAAACTGGGTTTACGCTTGATTCATCAAAATTAACGTTTTTAACGATGTAATCTGAATTGAAAACACGTAGGTTTTCTACTTTTTGTAAGTTGTTACTTTTGATAGAGCTAGCTTCGTGACAGTCCACTTCAAAAGATGCCCCAGAGAAGCCTTCTGGTATTTCACCTAGCTGCATTGCTCGGAAAACACGTGAAAGCGTGGTCTTTCCAGAGTAATTAAAGCCATAGAATAAGTTAAATTGATAGAAAGGTTGACCAGCATTAGTGTTGGCATCCTTAAAGATACCGAAGTTTTTTATGGACTTTACACTCTTAAACATGCACTTACTCCGAGTAGGTGGTTCTTCATTCTACTATGCATGATCTAAGATTGGATGTGAATGCTTTAATAGAGTGTAAATTTTGAACAACCAAGCCTGAAGGAATACCTCCTTGTCACCAGCACTGAATGGGACAGAACCGATTTAGGGTAGCCTGTCAGGTCTAGTCACATCGAGCAAACTAAACTGACAGATTACATTCAGGCTAATTCAAATTATTTTATTAAGTTGCACATGCTACAAGTCTCTGTGTAAATTTTCAGGGTTTAATGCTGTGTAGACATTCCATAATACTTTTAAGTCTTTATGCCCTGTCACTTGAGCGACCTCTTCGATGCGGTAGTCTCTCTCAAATAGACGGCTTGCTCCCTCACGCCTTAAATCATGATAAGTTAGCTCTTTGATGCCTAGCTTCTTTCGAACGCTGCGAAAGCCTGAACCAATAGATTTAGGGTTGTAAGGGAAAATTAATTCTCCTTTTCTGGGTTGTCTAATTGTTATGCTATAGGCTTCACCTAAAAGAGGGACTCGCATATGGTTACCTTCTTTTTTACGAGGATCTTTTCTATCTCTACACAAAATAGTCCTTGTATCGTTATCTAAATCGACCCATTTGAGGTTGGTTACTTCGCCTAAACGCATGCAAGTTAAAATACTGAATTGAAATATATCAACAAAAGGAATATGTGCAGAGCGGTGCTCTTCTCTGATCTTTAAGCCTTGTTCAAGTGCTTCATATTCGCCTTTTTTTAAACGACGTGTCCTTCTTTGGCTTTTTCCAATTAAGTTCATCTGCTCTAACATGGGTTTCGCATCAACATAAGGCTGTTCAGTGATTTCCATACCCCAGAAAGGCTTTGCAGCTTTAAAGACTGACTTTAAATAAAAGTAGTCATGGGCAACTGTTGCAGGCTTAGCACCAGAGCTTATTCGCTGATGACAATGCTCAATAATATCTGATGATTTAAGATCGTGAGCATATAGCTTAGCAATGCCATAACTTTTAAGCATGGTTAGGCAAGCCCCCTTAGTCCGCTTTACGTTGGGAGCTATTTTAGGATCTGTTAAATAACGATCGATAAGGTCGTTAATTTTTATGTACTCTATGGGTCTGGAAAGACCATTTAAATCTATTTCATTAGAGCGACGTTTTCCCCACGTGTCAGCACTGGCTTTTTTATCAAAAGTTTTACTTTCCTGATGTATAACTTTGCCTTTTTCTTTTACTACAACCTTGCAACGGTACTTCGTTGTTCCATCGGCGCGCTTTCGTTTTTCGACGTAATGTGAGGACATAATACTACCTATAAAAATATCTTTGCCTGACAAGCCGATTGTTCATGATCAATTGGTTGGTTTTTTATATAATAAACATTCATTGTGCAGGTGCCTTAATTCATTCTTTACTCGGTTCCTTGGGAGACCATAGGGAGACCGAACTTGTTAAAATATCTAAATAACGTGAAGAATAATGAAAGATAACCAACCTGTTATCAAGTTATAAATTATTGATGTATAAGGTAAATTAATGAAAAACCCTGCGCCGCAGTCGAATGCGTTAGATAGAAAATTTTCCGTTGCACCCATGCTTGATTGGACTGATCGCCATTGTCGTACTTTTCATCGCAAAATGACTAAACATACTGTGCTTTATACTGAAATGATAACCACAGGGGCTATTTTATTTGGTCGAGGCGACTACTTACATTTTAATAAACACGAAGGCCCAGTTGCACTGCAACTTGGTGGCTCTGATCCTAAAGCGCTTGCGCAATGTGCAAAGCTCGCAGGTGAGCGTGGTTATGACGAAATAAATTTAAATGTAGGTTGCCCGTCAGACAGAGTTCAAAATGGTCGATTTGGCGCATGCTTAATGGCTGAGCCTCAATTAGTTGCGGACTGTGTTGCAGCAATGAAAAACGAAGTAAGTATTCCTGTAACTGTTAAAACGCGTATTGGTATTGATGAGCAAGATTCGTATGAGTTTTTATGTGCGCTTATTGAAGCGTCTCATAAAGTAGGATGTGATGATTTTATTATTCATGCTCGTAAAGCATGGCTTAATGGTTTAAGCCCGAAAGAAAATCGTGAAGTCCCACCGCTTGATTACCCACGTGTTTATCAACTTAAAAAAGATTATCCGCAGCTAGACTTAAGCCTAAATGGCGGCGTTAAAACAATTGAGCAGAGCCTAGAACATCTACAACATATTGATGGTGTAATGATTGGGCGTGAAGCTTACAGTAACCCATTTATGCTCAATGACGTTGATGAGAGAATTTATGGTGATGCTGCAAACACACAATCACGCCACGACGTAGTGCGCTCAATGTACAGCTACATTGAAGAAGAAATGCGTTTGGGTGCTAATTTTTGGCATATTGCACGTCATATGCTCGGTATTTTTCAGGGGCAGCCTGGTGCGCGAGGTTTTAGACGCCATCTTTCTGAAAGTGGTCACGGTAAGCAAGCTGATTTATCGGTAATGGATAAAGCATTAAGCTTTGTACCAGAATAAAGCTAAGCTTTAAAAATTCTAAATTTTAGCCACTTTCGAGTTAACACCGATCAGTTAAGGTATTTTTGATCGGTTGACCGATCTTTTGGTTGCTTCACAATACCCTTATCATCTTTTGATTATGAGGGTATTTTTATGCTTAGTCATTGGTTACTTGATACGGATATATTCGCCACTCCTGACTCTTTATCTACATTTCAGAAACATATCCCTCTTGAGTGGATTTCTAA